>JBAVJG010000333.1:0-21780 GCA_049687655.1 Anaerolineales bacterium
CTGGTCAAACGCATTGCCAGCGAACGCAAGGCCGGGGTTGTTTTTTGCAGCCACCTTTTGACGGAGGTAGAAGAGCTATGCGACGATGTGGTGATTCTGCGAGAGGGCCAGGTTGTCACGACTGGAACGGTGCAGGATGTGATTGCACGAGGCAACCGCAATATGATCCGCATTCGCTCCTTGAAAGAGAATATAGCGGCTGCCAGTCAAATCTTGGCTGGCCTGCCTGGCATTGCCGCCATCACAGCCAATAATGGCAAGAGCGACGTGCTGGAGATGCACACGGAAGAGGGGATCGTCAAAAATTCACCTGAAGATGTACGGCTCAAGAATCACATCCTGAACTCTCTAGTGCAGGCCGGGATTCCGGTGCTGAATTTCGATGCGGACAGCGGCAGCCGCTTGCAGGATATTTTCTTTCAACTTACGGAGGATATAAAATCATGAAGGAACAGGTTATCGATACGGACAAACCTGGATTGATGTTGGATTCCACTACACCCGGTTGGTGGGTGGTGGCGAGGAAAGAACTGGCAGAATTGTGGATTGGCGGACGCGCCATGCTCCTGATGATCCTGTTCAGCATGCTGTTGGGCATCGTTTCTTTCCTCTTGGCCACCAACAATGAAATGAAACTGATGCCTCCACTCGAAATGCTTTTTATGACCGTCCAAAACACCATCTCAGTTGGCCTGTTTGTCGGTATGATACTCGGCGCAGATAGCATCAGCGGGGAGCGGGAACGGGCTACGCTGGAGGGGCTGCTGCTGGTTCCCACAAGTCGCAGACAACTTGTCGCCGGTAAATTTGTAGCTGCAATTTCTCCCTGGCCAGTAGCCTTGCTCATCGCAGCCTTACACCTGTTCATCCTGGCGCCAGACCCGGATACTTTTCGACAGAGTTTACTCCTGGGGGCGGTGATGGGCAGCTTGCTGGTTATTGGATTTACCGGTTTTGGAGTGCTGCTGAGTCTGTGGTCCGAGTCCAACCGCACCAGTTTGTTTGTTGGTTTGTTTACTACCATTCTATTCCTGATTCCCACCCAATTCCCCTATGGGACTTCTCAGGCTGGGTTCATGGGGCAACTGGTAAAACGCATCAACCCGATTGAATCGGTCAACCAATTCGTCGAGAAATTGCTGGTCAACAACCGCACGTTGGATGAGATGGCCTCCTGGCTGACCGCGCCAATTATTTTTGCGGTGGTCGTATTTGCGGTGCTGTTCTGGTACGCTGCGCCTCGGCTGGCCCTCGATGCCAGGCAAGCGCGCCTGCCCTGGACGCTAAAGGTGAAACGCGCTTCTGTGGTTGCCGTCATCCTGGCGGCAGTATGCCTTTCGTTTTTAGGAGTCCCCCCGGCAAAAGCGCAGGCCGATGCTCCTACTTCCCCCATCCAGATTTCCATCGACCAGACCTACCGGGAGGTGAAGACCGGCGATTCCACGGAATTCAATACGGTGGTGCGGAATAACGGATCGGAAGAATCCACCTCGATGGTCGTGGCGATGAACATCGTCAATCTGGGTAAGGGCGACCCGGTCGACCCCGAAGACTGGTCGCCTGAGCGTACCCAGGAGGTCGAGCCGCTGGCTCCCGGCGAATCCGCCGAATTATCCTGGACAATCAATGCCATTCTCGAAGGCGACTTCCTGGCCTATATGACCGTCATCCCCGAACCGGATGGGGAAGGAGAAACCAGCCAGCCTGTTTCCAGCCCGGGCATCCGCCTGGTCGTGGAAATGTACTCCCCACTCAACCCTGGAGGCATCTTACCGGTTGCATTGGGCGTGCCGATTGGCTTGTCCCTGCTCTTTGGCTTGCAGAAGTACCTGCGGCGAGGCCGGAATATGCAAATGGTGTATCAAAGTTCCTGAAAAGTGTTTGGGTGGAGTACGCTCCTCCCTGAATAAACTATTTCCTCCGAGCAGTTTCAAAATGCCGCTCACCTTCTACTGGTGGGCGGCTTGCCTTAACCTGATGGTAGAATCATTTTGATTTCTAAATAGACTATGGAGGGTCCATGTCCACACCTGTCATCGTTGATGCCATCCGCACACCGATTGGCGCCTTGGGAGGGGCGCTCGCTTCGGTCCGTCCGGACGATTTGGCTGCTCTCGTTATCAAAACCATCCTCGAACGTAACAAATTTGACCCTGCTCTGGTCGAAGAGGTCTACTTTGGTTGCGCTAACCAGGCTGGGGAAGACAATCGCAATGTGGCGCGTATGGCTGCGTTACTGGCTGGCTTGCCTGTCGAAGTCGCCGCGGTGACCTTCAACCGCCTGTGCGCATCCGGCTTGAATGCCGTCAACCAGGCCGCGCGCGCCATCAAAGCCGATGAAGGGGACGTATTCATCGCGGGTGGCGTGGAATCCATGTCGCGCGCGCCCTATTCAGTCCCCAAGGCAGAACGCGCATATCCGTGGGGCAACCTGACTGCTTGGAACACTGCTCTCGGCTGGCGTTATCCAAACCCGAAGATGAAAGAGATGTACGGAACTGATGAGATGGGCGAGACCGCCGAAAACATCGCTGAGATGATGCGCGATATCAGCCGCGAAGAACAGGATGAATTCTCGTTGCGTTCGCACCAACACGCCATCGCTGCGATTGATAGCGGCAAGTTTGCCGAGGAGATCGTCCCGGTCAGTATCCCCCAGCGCAAAGGCGATCCAATCATGGTGAACACAGACGAGCGCCCGCGCCGGGATACCACCATGGAAGCCTTAGCCAAGTTACGCCCTGCCTTCAAAAAAGAGGGCGGCACGGTTACTGCGGGAAATTCTTCCGGTCTGAATGATGGCGCGGCGGCCGTATTGATCATGAGCGAAGAAAAAGCAGTAGAGATTGGGCTCAAACCGCTGGCGCGTGTGATCGCTTCGGCAGCAGCGGGTGTTCCGCCACGCATTATGGGGGTTGGCCCGGTCTACGCCACACGCAAGGCATTGACCCGAGCAGACTTGAAGTTAGAAGATATCGGCCTGGTGGAACTCAACGAGGCTTTTGCCGTGCAATCCCTGGCTGTCATCAAGGAACTGGGACTTGACCCCGAGATCGTCAATGTCAACGGCGGTGCGATTGCCCTGGGACATCCGCTGGGTTGTTCCGGCGCGCGCATCCTGACAACATTGTTGTATGAGATGAAACGCCGTGGTAATGTGAAGTATGGACTGGCCACGTTGTGCGTTGGCGTTGGTCAGGGCGAAGCAACGATCGTCGAATGGATTGGAGAGTAGTCTGATCCCAGAGACCACGGAGAAAATTTAGAAAGCCCTCTGTGTTCTCTATGGAGAAAGCTGAACCTTTTACAAAAATTCGAAGGTATCCTGTCTACGTTTACTGTGAAATGAGAAAGGAATTAGCTTGCGGATGAAACTGAAACATCTCTTACCCGTAATACTGTTGATTCTGACCGCCTGCGCGAGCCCGCTTTCGTCTCAGCCAGAACCGGCTCCAGCGGTGGAGACAACCGCTGCACCCGAAACGGAATCCGCACCTCCTACCGAGACTCCCGAGCCAACCGACACGCTTGCGCCTTACGAGGATGACACCCCTTCACCACCCACCATCGCTGCGCCGGTCGTAGCCTCGCCCGCTATCACATCCCTGCACATGCTCAGTGAATTAGATGGTTGGGCCATTAGCGAAAGCGCCATCCTGCGGACCACCGATGGCGGTTCCACCTGGTACAACGTCTCGCCACAGGGGATAACGGCATTCGGCTATGGAACTACGAACACTTTCTTGAACGCCTCGCAGGCCTGGGTCATGGTTGCTGATGCGAGCGATCCCGCAGGATCCGGTCTGCTCTATCGCACTGACGACGGCGGTATCAACTGGTCGGTGTATCCCGTCCCATTCGGTGGTGGTGACCTGGCCTTCACAAACGAAAACGATGGCTGGATGATGGCTTATCTGGGCGTCGCTGCGGGCAGCATGGCCGTTTCAATTTACCGGACAGATGACGGCGGTGCCACCTGGACGCAGGTCTACACCAATGATCCCAACCTCGCAGGTGCAGGCGACAGCTTGCCTCTGGGCGGCATCAAGAACAATCTGACGCCACTGGATGCGAATACAGCCTGGGTGAGTGGCATTGTCTATGCACCCGAGACTTTCTACATCTTCAAAACCAGCGATGGCGGCCAGGTCTGGGTCTCGCAACCCATGCCCGCTGCGCCCGGCATGCAGGATACCGAAGTGTCGGTTGATAGTGGCCCGATCTTCGCCTCCCCGAGCGACGGCATCCTGCCCATCCGCTTTACGGGAGACACGCTGCGCACCGGCTTTTACGCCACACAGGATGCCGGCCTGAGTTGGGAGTTCGTCACCTTCATGCCCGGTGCGGGTGCGGTGGATTTTGTCTCTCCATCTGATGGCTTCTTCTGGACGGGCGAACAATTCTTTTTTACTGTGGACGGCGCTCAAACCTGGACGACTATTAACTCCGATGCGCCCTTCGCCGAAGCGTTCGCGGGTATGGACTTTGTCAACACGCGCACCGGCTGGGTCTGGACCTACAACGTGACCGGTCAATATGACCTGTACAAAACAACGGACGGTGGCGCGACCTGGTTTTCAATGGGAAACTGATTAATGAAAATGAGGCGATTTTTTCTTCTGTTCGGGATGTTGTTGTTGGGTGCCTGTACCATCTTCCAGACCCCCACACCGAATCCGCCTACGCCTATACCTGCCACCGCTGTCCCGGCCATACCTACCCTTGTAGTGCCCACCCCATTACCTGACGCCCCTGGTATTTCTCCAGAACACATTCTCAACTCCCAATATCAGCTCGGTTTTATGGATCCGATCCGGACGGTGCAATTGGAAGATGGTCAATATCAGGAAGGCACCTTAAGTGAGGCTGACTATGTCGCCGTCTCCGTTACGGACTTCATTGTTCGCGGCGACCTGAACGCGGACGGAGAAAATGAAGCCGTTGTCATCGTGGCCGAAAATTATGGCGGTACGGGCACGTTTGTGTTTCTGGTTGTCTATCAATATCTGAACGATGAGGCCGTCTTTCTAACCTCTATTTTTCTTGACGACCGCCCCTTGATCAATCACCTGGCCGTCGAAGACGGCGAGATTTTTGTGGATGCCACTGTCCATGCTAAAGATGACCCCATGTGTTGTCCCACGTTGACGACAACACAGCGTTACGTGCTCAACGGCACAAATTTGAACCTGACCAGCTCTACCACAGAGACACACACTGGCGAGCTGCGCGCAATCACAATTCAAACGCCGGTAGAAGGCGCGCAAGTTTCCGGGATCATTCAACTTTCAGGGGAAATCACTATTGCGCCCTTCGAGAACAACCTGGTTTATCGCGTCTATGACCTGGGCGGGGTGGAGCTCTCCGCCGGTCCCATTAATGTGGACGCGCCTGATCTTGGCGCGCCGGGTACGTTCGAGAAAGCAATCGATCTGGGCAACATCATTACCAATACAACTATCCGTATCCAGGTGGAAGATAGAAGTGCAGCAGATGGCTCATTGTTCGCGATGGATTCTGTCATGCTTATTGTCAGGTAAGTCCTATATGATAAACTTGAAAGTGTCTTTTTCAGGGGTTGCGCAATTGAATAGGAGAAGATACAGGAAGCAGGATAAGGATTAGGAGGTAAAACATGCCACATACCGTCCGTGATTGGATGAGCAAACCGGTCGTTGTCGTTGACCCCGATTCGAGCGTTTCTTATGCGCTAACGTTGATGCGCCGCCGTAATATCCATAGTGTTGTTATAAATAGTGGCCAGGATAACCCTTCTTATGGGATTGTCACCACGACGGATATCCGCGACAAAATCGCAGCGGCTGAACGCAATCCGGCTGAGATCGCGGTCCGTGAGATCATGTCAGGGCCTTTAATCATGGCAAACCCTGACTGGACTTTGAAGGAATGCTCACAGACTATGCAACAGCATAATATCCATCACCTGCCCGTGGCAGATGAGCATGGCACCCTGGTGGGACTCATATCTACGACCGATATTTTTATGGCTGTTGAAGAAGGCGGTTGGGGCGAAGGCAAGAGATAAGGGCTTGTTCTCCCTTCTACAAGACCTCTGAGGTATTTAGGATCTCGGAGGTCTGTTTCTAAGACCCCAAATCCCCACAGCAACAAGAATTATTTCCAAACCTACATAGAGAACAATATTTGCCTGTGATTGCGTTTCTGTTTCTGAAGCTGCTTCAGGGACCGGGGTATTCGTAAATGTTGGGGTAATCGCAGGAGCCGGAGTAGAAGCCTCCGGCGGCCTGTCATTCATACTGAAAACAAACTTGACAATAGCCTGATATTGCTCATCTTCCAAACCTCCCGGATCTTGAGGTGGGTGACTGGCTTTCAGGAATTCAAAAAATGCCTGTTGCGAAGAAAACTGTGCCAGTTTTTCCTCATCGTCCAGTGCCGGTACAATCGTCGGGAGGGGGAAGCCCTCGTCATCTCGACGCCCGCCGTGGCAGCCGTGTTCCCAGCAGTTCTGGTGATCCTCCGGCCAGATGGCGCGGAATTCATCGGTGAGACCCTGCCCCACGTCACCGTGACAGGTCATACAATTATGCCAGTACCAGTTGCGGCCCAAATCGTAATCGCTGGGATTCTCCGGGAGGAATGGCTCTGCGAGCGGATCATATGTCGGTGTTGGAGTGGGTGATTCTTGTGCGTGGACTGTCCCCGAATAATTTTGCAGTAATATCAAGAGCGAGATCAGGAAGAACGCTGTGCCGTAAAAAGGAAAAACCCTTTTCATAATTACTTTGAGTATAGAAGAAATGGGGGCTTGTGGCCATGGATGATGAGAAGGTCTTCACCATGACGAAATGCATAACGTTCCAAATACTTGACACACGAACTTACTTCTTGTGATGACAAATATTTATGAAAAAAGTGATAAAAATCTTGCCGGAACCGGCTGGTGCGTGATAGAATCTGGATAAATCAGCCATAAGTAGGCTGATTTATATTTCATCCTTAACTTTAACGAGGTGTTTATGCTCCCCAGTTACCTGCTTTCTCTGCGAGAAGGCATCGAAGCCGCACTTATCATTGGCATTGTACTTGGCGCTTTACGACAGATGCGCCGCATGGACCTGTCTTCTGCTGTCTGGATTGGCGTAATCAGCGCCTCCTTGCTTAGCGTGTTAGCCGGTGTCCTGCTGACAACACTCGGGTTAAGCTTTGAAGGCCAGGCTGAACAGATATTTGAAGGCATCACCATGCTGCTTGCAGCCGGTGTGCTGACCTGGATGATCTTCTGGATGAGCCGGCAAGCACGGAATATCAAAGGTGAATTGGAAAGCGGCGTGCACAAGGCGGCTTTCGAAGGTGGAAAGCGTGGTTTGTTTGCGTTAGCCTTCCTGGCAGTTTTGCGTGAGGGCATCGAACTGGCGCTTTTCCTGGTTGCATCTGTATTTGCATCCGATGTACAGCAGACATTAATCGGAGCGTTTCTGGGACTGGGCACAGCCATATTGTTGGGCTGGTCGCTTTTTGCGACCACCGTGCGTCTCGATTTGCGACGTTTCTTCCAGGTGACCGGCTTTCTGCTAATTCTGTTTGCAGCGGGATTGGTCGCGCATGGTGTGCACGAGTTCAATGAAGCCGGTCTGATTCCGAGTGTGATTGAGCATGTCTGGAACGTCAATCCGATCCTGGACGAGAACACAACACTGGGTTCGATGCTCAAAGCCTTATTCGGGTATAACGGAAATCCCTCACTGACAGAGGTGCTGGCCTATTTCGCTTATTTTGTGGCAATCTTCTTCGGTCTGCGCCTGTCTGGGCGCAGGGCGGAAAGGGCAGTACAGCCTCAAGCATAGAAGTAGTACTTTTATCCGGAGCAGGTTCGGGCGTGTTTTGAACGAGAGGCATGTCCGGACCTGTAATTTTGTATAGACAACTGTCCCTGCTCGATTACAGGGTTGCAATCTTGGACATTCGCCTTTATAATCCAACCTACATTTCTGAAAGTGGAGTCGTATAACGTGATGGATCAAAATGAGACCTTGTCCGGGCAGGGGGCTGAGCAAGAAAACCTGCAGGGTGAGCCGGTAAATCAAAACAACCAGAGTATGGAAGTCCTGTTGGAGAACGATGCCTTCAGTGTCGAATTGCCCAAATCGGGAGAAATTCGAGAAGGAACGATCGCCAGCATCAGCCAGGGACAGATTCTGGTCAGCATTGGCGCTAAGTCAGAAGGTGTAATTTCTGGCCGTGAACTGGAAGTGATCGACGATGAAGAACGTGAAGCCTTCGAAGTCGGGCAGGAAATTCCGGTTTATGTTGTAAACCCTGAAGATTCAAATGGCAATGTCGTCCTCTCCTTCAAGCGCGCTCAGGAGCAAATGGCCTGGATGTCGGTTGAAGAGCAGATGGAGGATGATGAAATCATTGAAAGTAAGATCATCGGATATAACAAGGGCGGCCTGATTGTTGGCGTGCACGGACTGCGCGGGTTTGTCCCCGCTTCCCAGATCAGCGCGCTACGACGTAGCCAGTCTATTGGTGATACGCCCGAGCAGCGCTGGGCCAAAATGATCAATGAAGAGATCTCTGTCCGTATTATCGAAGTGGATAAGTCTCGCCGCAGGCTGATCTGTTCGGAACGTGCTGCCAGTAGCGAATCCCGTCAATCCATAAAAGAGCGTGTAATTGAGGAATTGGACGAAGGTGAAGTTTATAAGGGCCGTGTGACCAGCCTGGCAGATTTTGGCGCCTTCGTCAATATCAACGGCGCGGACGGCCTGGTGCATCTTTCCGAACTATCCTGGGACCGCATCCAACACCCCAGCGAAATTCTGGAAGTGGGGCAGGAAGTCAAGGTTAAGGTCATCAACATCGATCGCGAGAAGAAACGCATTGGTCTGAGCCTGCGTGCCCTCAGCGATGATCCCTGGCGTGAACGGATTGAGCAGTACAGCGTCGGTCAATTAGTTGAAGGCGTGATTACCCGCCTGACAAAATTCGGTGCATTTGCCCGCCTTGAAAGTGATGTCGAGGGATTGATCCACATTTCTGAGATCAGCGAGACGCGCATTGAACATCCCAAAGAAGTTCTCAAGGAAGGCGAAATCGTAGCACTGCGCATCATTCGCATCGATCCCGAACAACACCGCATTGGCTTGAGCCTGCGTAAAGTCGATTCAGCGGCCTTTGCAGACAAAGACTTCAAACTGCTGGCTCAGGAAATCGACCAGTTGGAGGAAGAAGAGCCAACTGCTATGGTGGAAGAAGAGGAACAGAAAGCAGAGCAAACTGCCGAGGCAGAGGTCAGCGCCGAAGCTGAAGTAGAATCCGCTATGGAAGAATCTGCCGAGGCAGAGGCCAGCGTTGAACCTGAAGTGCCTGCTGAGGAAGAGGTTAGCGCCAAAGCTGAAGTAGAATCCGCTGTGGAAGAATCTACCGAGGCAGAGGCCAGCGTTGAACCTGAAGTGCCTGCTGATGAAGAAGTCAGTGTCGAAGCGGAGCCCGAAGCTGAAGAATCTGCATCTGAAGAACCTGTATCTGAAGAACCCGCAGAGACCGAAGACGAGCCATCGGATGAGCCGCCTGATAAACCGGAAGAATAATGCAAAGAGCGCACCACTCCGGTGCGCTCTTTTTATCAATGACCCTGATCGTCGACTCACATCAAGACCTGGCTTGGAACATCCTGTCCTTCGGACGGGATTATACACGTTCGGCTCACGAAACCCGCAGGATTGAGAGCGGGGGATCGACGGTCGAGAGAAATGGCGATACTTTACTGGGTTGGCCGGATTACCAGAAGGGTGAAGTGGCCGTCATTTTTGCCACGCTTTTTTCGACGCCTGCCCGCTGGGCTTATGATTGGGAAATCTATTTTTATAAAGAACCTAAAGAAGCGCGGAGACAGTATCGTCAGCAGATGGATTTATATCATCGACTGACAGATGAACATCCGGACAAGTTCCATTTTATCCGCTCCGCATCAGATCTGGACGAGGTGCTTGCCAGCCAACGAAAAGCCGCTCCCGCTGGACAAGCATACCCGGTCGGCTTGCTGCCGTTAATGGAGGGCGCCGATTGTATTCTCGATTTCGGCGAGTTGGAAGAGTGGTGGGACATGGGCCTGCGCTTTATCGGACCCGCCTGGGCCGGAACGCGCTTTTGCGGCGGCACCAAAGAACCCGGTCGATTGACAGCCGACGGCCGTAAACTGCTGGCCACGATGGCAGACCTGGGATTCACCCTTGACCTGTCCCACATGGACGAGGCTGCCGTCTTGGAAGCTCTGGATATTTATCCCGGTCAACTTATTGCCACGCATACCAACTGCCTGGCTTTGATGCCAGAGCATGAGTACAACCGGCTGCTGTCAGACCGTACCATTCAGGGAATCCTTGAACGGGATGGTATCATTGGTGTCGTGCCCTTCAACACCTTTCTCAAAGATGGTTGGTTGATTGGAAAAAGTGATCGTGAAGAAGTCAGCCTCGACAGGCTGGTGGACCATATTGACCATATTTGTCAACTGGCCGGAGATGCTCGTCACGTGGGCCTTGGTACGGATTTCGATGGTGGTTTTGGCTGGCAGTCCACACCACTAGAGATCGATACGATTGCAGATTTACAGAAACTGGTACCGTTGTTGTTAGCACGCGGATACTCTGAAGGGGATTCCGCTGCGATTTTGGGCGGGAATTGGAAAAATCAACTTCACAGGAGTTTACCAGCCTCATGAGCGACATAACCCGTAAAAATTCTCAACTGAATGATACGGGGGGCTATCAAAAACCACTTTCAAGAGTGCGCATCCGAACAGGATTATTTATCACTTTAGCAGGCTTTTTCATATTTATTGTCGGTGCCAAGCCCGATTGGCTGGGTTGGGACCGCAGCCCGGTGGTCGGCTTTGTACAGATCGCCGTTTTTCTGGTAGGGCTGGCGATCATTTGCCTGGGCGGTTATATCGGTCTGTTGGCTTTGTGGGGAGATAATCAGCGCAGCATTGCCGCAGATATTGGGCTGCGCCTGGTGAGCACTGGTTATGTGATCAGCGTCTTTGCCGGTATGGCGGATGTCTTCGGGATGGGCACACATCCTTTGCCGGGCGTCCCTTACTTTGGGCCTGTGCAGGCCACTGGTGTGGTGTTGGGAGAAGTTCTTATTGGGATCGGCTTTCTGCTGTTGATCCCTTTTAAGAGTCAAATCTCCTGAGAGATATTGCAATTAGGACTTACGCACGCCCCCCCCTTATTTTCGGGCTTCCTCCGTATTTTTGCGTAAGTCCTGACTATGTTAAAAATTTTGTCGGCTTCGTAGATAACCCCACTACTTGCAAAAGCCTGGTGTTAATCTTTAATATTCTGTCTCCGGTTTTTAATGTTTGTTTAAGTATCCATTTAATCAGGAAAGGCTTACGGAACAGAAGCAATGAAAAGGGGAATAGAATGAGAAATAAACCGAAAGTCAAGCTAAACAGAATAAAAAAAGGTATATTGATAAGTGCCAACAGCGGTAAGATAAAAGGCGCGAGCCAGGGAGCATAGGGTGGGTAACCTTTTTTTTCAGGGTCATCAGATGCTCGTTTGGCATTGGTTTGATAGGCATAAATTGCACTGAAAATAATAAATACCTGGATAACCGCACAGCTAATTGTCCAGAACTTCCATTGATTCCATATCATTTCCCGCTCCGATTCATTTACAAGTATTATATAATTAATTTATGTAGAAAGTCTATGGTACCCAGATATGTCAAAAATAATCCCCATTCTCATCAGCGTTATTTTGCTGTCAGCGTGCGGCGGTGCGCCTGCCAGTACTCCCAGCCCCGAACCTTTAGGAACGCCTACGAGTCCGCCAAAGACAGCGTGCAGTTCGCCTGAAAATTGGACTATCCAATACAATCGCAGTGGGGGCTTCGCCGGGTTCAACGAAACATTGACCCTGGATAGCGATGGTAGCTTGACAATCAAGAGTGAGCGCCCGCCTGTAGATGAGCAGAACACAATTTCGGATGAGCAGGTGAAGAGAATCGCGGAACTGCTGGTACAGGCCTGTCCGTTTGAAACTGAATCAACCAAGGGGGTCTGTGCGGATTGCTTTTTCTACGACCTGAACATTCAGATGGACGGTCGCAGTTATTCTGTACAGGCTACCGATGTCGCCCTGACCGAAGAATTGCAAGCCTTGGTGGGCATACTAAGTCAATTGTTGCAAGAGACAGAACAATAACAAGTCTTAAGATCAAAAGAGCGTGGAGAAATCCACGCTCTTTCCATAATAGATGCTTTTTGGTTACCACCTGATCTCAACTGGCGTTCCAATATCCGCCCAATCATAGAGTACTTGCGCATCGTATGTATCCAGCACTACGCAGCCGTAAGAGATGGGCGTGCCCAGAAAACCGGCCCACAGAGTCGCACCGTTAGACAGGATGGGAAGGGCATGAATGCCGTTTTGCAGGCTGCCTGACCAGTAGATTCCAAGCCAATTGGGCATCCAGATATTCCAGGTTGCGCCGTAAGCGTTGGGGATTTTGTTGAGCACGCTGAAGGTCCCGACGCGAGTCGAGCTTTCCATCCCGGTGGAGGCGATAAAGCTATAAATCAATTCATCCGCCTCGTACACGTACATATGTTGTTCGGAAATGTCCACCAGGATGTATTTTGAACCGCTGTATGAAGGCGGACTGTCATACGGCGTGGTGTTGTCATATCCCGCTGATGCAGACGTGGGCAGATTTTCGATAACGACAAAGGCCTCCTCCGAAAAGACGGTGGAGGCAGGTGTGTCTGTGGGAAGGGAGGTCGGAATCGCGGTTGGTGGTAGTGGGGTAGGGGGTAACGGTTCAGTTGGGACTGGCGTATAAGTCGATTTGGCGATCTCCACCCCTGACCGGAAGGGCTGCTCCGGTTTTTCAAGCGCCACCGCAACTGACGGTCCTTCCGGCATAGCCGCGCAGGCGCTGATCAGGATCGCAGTAATACACAAAAATGAGTTCAGTTTCGACATTGATATCATTGTATATCAGAAATGAAATAAGTGATGATTTGGTTCCCGGATAATTGCCTTCAAAACAATCGTCCCTGGCGAAGGGTGGTAGAGTCCGTCTCATCCCAGGGCAGTGGCGGGACAGTGACCTGCGTTGCAATACGTTGGTGCAGTTCGCGACACAGATAAGGAGCGATCATATTGTCGGGGGAGTGACAGAATACATAAACGCTTGCACCCTCCCGCAATTGTGAACCGAGATAGCCCCCCCACTCATCCAGGAATGCGACGTTGTACGTCAACTGTGGATGTCCGATATATCGGATGAAGACAAAATCCGCGGTACGCTCCGGGATAACGGGTACATCCGGCTTGCGCTCGCGCGCTTCAAGCAGACTCTGGTAGGCGCTGCCACGCAAAATGGCATCTCCTTTCAGGTTACGGATGGGACGTGTGTCGATCACTACGCGCGCCATATTGTGCTTCTCGAGCAGGTGGTTGAGCTTCTCATGATTGGGTTCGTCGAACCAGTCCTGGTGGCGGACTTCCACCGCCAGGCGGACGTCACGTGGCCAATCGGCAAGGAATGCCTCCAGGTCGGGGAGCAGGCTCGGGGAGTAGCGAGGCGGGAGCTGCAGAAAGATGGGCCCCAGGCGCGGGCCAAGTTGCCCCATGATTTCCACAAAGGAATGTGCATCCTCGATATGCTCTTCCAGTTTGCCTTCATGACTGATCGTACGCGGCAGCTTGGGACAGAAATGGAATCCTTCCGGCATTTCCGCAGACCAACCCTGGATGGTGGCTTTCGATGGGACTGCGTAAAAAGTGGTGTTACCCTCAACCGTGGTCAACCGTCGGGTATATTCGCGCAGGTAGTCGGCGGATTTTGTTTTAAGTGGGTAAAAATTGCCAACCCAGCCCTTGAATGACCAAATCGGACAGCCTATGTAGAAATTCATAAGTCCATTATATAATGATTTGACTTTGCTGACGGTCCCACAAAATGGAGGAGTGATATGAGCATATCGATCCCTGAAACTATGCTGGCAGTTCGACTGGAAGAAGAGAGAAGGTAAAATTCTATCAAAAGAACATGAACACGGGCAGAATCTTGCTCGTGTTCGATCCGGGTAAAATATCTAAAATTTGATAAGGTAGATAGCTTGAATCTCAACCTCAAATATATAGCCTAAATTTGAGAGGAGATACCATGAAAGAAGATCTGCGATCGGACGTGGCCAGTTTGCTGCACCGAGGGATAGATGTTGATGAATACATAATATGAAACTATTTTTTTCCAGGATTTACGCAGTTGAATGTGAGATGACCGGAAATAGTCATTCTATTATGGCACATTACTTTGAAGAACGCTGGGAAATAACTGAGAGGAATTAATTGTTTAGGATTAGAAAATGAGAAAACTAATGAGACTTTTTTCAGTCTGTTTGAGTGGCATTCTACTATTAGGTTGTGTACCTCCACCCGAGCCAATGACTGCAACTCCCACTCCAACGAAATCGCAACCCATTCCATCTAGGGAGACACCCACGCCGCCCATTACACCCAAACCTGAAGAAGATCCAATCCTGGTTGGTGCGGGCGATATTGCGGATTGCAACAGCAATGGCGACGAGGCCACCGCGAACTTACTCGATACTATACCTGGAACCGTCTTTACCACCGGTGACAATGCTTATCCGGATGGAGCAGCCTTTGAGTTCATGAATTGTTATGATCTATCCTGGGGACGCCACAAGGCGCGCACGTATCCATCTCCGGGAAACCACGACTACCATACCAATGGGGCGGCTGGCTATTATGACTATTTCGGTTCGAGTGCAGGCGACCCTGATATAGGCTATTACAGTTATGACCTGGGAACCTGGCATATCGTTGTTCTGAATAGCAATCTCCCGGTGGAGGCCGGCTCACCGCAGGAACAGTGGCTGCGAGCTGACCTTTCCGCGCATCCGGTTGCCTGTACTCTTGCATACTGGCATCATCCCCGCTTTAGTTCAGGCCTTCAACACGGCAGCAACGCCCGCATGCAGTCCCTCTGGCAGGCTTTATATGATTACGACGCCGATGTGGTGCTGGCCGGGCACGAGCATAATTACGAGCGGTTTGCACCACAAAACCCGCAAGGTGTCTCGGAACCAACGAGAGGCATTCGCCAATTTGTTGTCGGAATGGGAGGCCGCAGCCATTATCCATTTGGAATCCCAATCGCCAACAGTGAAGTGCGAAATGGAGATACCTACGGGGTGTTCAAGCTGACCCTCCATCCTGATTCTTACAGTTGGGAATTCGTACCGGAGGCAGGCAAAACGTTTACCGATTCTGGTAGCGCGCCTTGCGTGGTACTCGAGAAACTTACCTCAAGCGAAGTTCTAACTTTTACGCCAGCGGAGGATGCCACAGTGAAATCGGATTCACCTGATGCAAATTATGGCTCGAGGGGAACGCTTCAAGCAGACAACAATCCTTCCGATAATTTCCTGCTCAAATTCACCCTCTCCGGGTTGAATGATCGGCCGGTGTCGAGCGCGAAACTGCGTCTGTACAACGTTAATAGTTCTGATACGGGGGGAGACCTTTATAGCGTGGCGGACAATATGTGGGTCGAAGACACTGTTACATGGAACACTGCGCCGACGACCGCTTCAACTTTCCTGAAATCGCTGGGACCTGTAGATCAAAACACTTGGTATGAAGTGGATGTAACTCCCCTTATTCAGGGGAACGGAACTTATAACTTCCGAATGAGCACAACTTCGGAAAATGGCGCAGATTACTCTTCCAAAGAAGGACAGGATGGATTTGCTCCTCAGTTGGTTATTACTGTGGATGTGTAGAACAACCTTGAATGATTTTTCCCTTGACGAGCAGCGAGAGATTATCGGGAATTATCTATCCAAGCAGCTAAATCAGGACTTACGCAGTTGAATGTGAGAAGGCCGGAAATAGGGGGGCGAGCGCCGCTCGCCCCCCTATTTCCGGCACCTTTTTGCAGACTGCGTGATTCCTATAAATTAAATTTTTCTAACCTGAAAATAATGAATTTGAAAGTTCTAAATTCATCTAATCGAGGTAATATTAGGAGGAATTTCGACCGTCTAACAAGGACATATCGAGGCAACATGAAAGAATCTGTAAACCACATTTTAGACTTTTTGAAAAAAAATAAGTATGGCAGCATAGGCCTCGTTCTTTTGCTTATCGGGTTGGTCGCTTCGGGTGCGATACTCTTTCGGCTTAATCCCAAGGATGAACCAATTGCGTTGAGCGAGCTGGCAACTGCCATATCAACGGGACAGGTGGTAAGAATTGAGGATCTTCAGGATCAGGGCAAACTGACCATTTATTACGAAGATGGTTCAGAGGATACGGCGCTCAAAGACAATGCGACATCTTTCCTGGAGCAAATGGGATATCTGGGAGTGGGTGAAAGCCAGATGGCAGAATTGAAGTATGAGGTCGTCTCTCCCAGTGCGCCTGCCGGTGAGCAGGTATTCAGTGCTGTTGTAAGCCTGGCAATCCTGGGTCTGGCTGTCTTTGCCATGATGAGGCTCACGGGTGGCGGCATGCTGGCCGTCCAGAAGAAATTTGTAGAGGGCCAGATTCCGGATGTAAACTTCGAAGACATCGCTGGGATCGATGAATGCCGGGAGGAGCTGGCCGATATTGTCACCTTCCTGAAGGACAGTAAGCTGTATGACCGCATGGGGGCGCGTATGCCGCACGGCGTGCTGCTGGTGGGCGACCCGGGTACAGGCAAGACATTGATGGCCAAAGCTATTGCGGGGGAGGCGGGCGTGCCCTTCTATGCCACATCCGGTTCCGAGTTCGTTGAAATGTTTGTGGGGGTAGGCGCCGGGCGGGTGCGTTCGTTGTTCAAGAAGGCGCGCTCGAAGGCTCCCTGTATCGTCTTTATTGATGAGATCGATGCAGTTGGTCGCAAACGACATTCCAGCGGGGGCGGCGGTGAAATGGAACAGGACCAGACGCTCAACCAATTGCTGGTAGAGATGGATGGATTCTCCCCAGCCGATGGTGTGATCGTGCTGGCCGCTACAAACCGGACCGATGTTCTGGATCCGGCATTGATGCGTTCTGGCCGCTTTGATCGTCACGTGAATGTCCCACGCCCGGATGTGAGAGGGCGCCTTTCCATCTTACAGGTACATGTAGACGGTCGCCGCCTGGCGCCGGACGTGAATCTGAAGGACGTTGCCAAATCTACCCCGGGGTTGGTCGGCGCAGACCTGGCCAACATCGTCAACGAAGCAGCTATCCAGGCAGTGCGAAGCGGGCACGAAGCAATTACGGCCCAAGACTTTCAGGAAGCGGTCGAGAAAAACCTGACCGGTAGTGTGTCACAGAAGAGTCGGGTCATGAGCGAGGTTGAACGTCGAACGATTGCCTATCATGAAGCCGGTCATGCGGTGGTTATGCAGGCCACACCCCACTCCGATCCGGTCTACAAGATTACGATCATCCCAAGAGGCCGGATGGGCGGCTTTACCATGTCGCTCCCTGAAGAGGATACTCTACTTACCTCTCGCAACAAATTACTGGCGCGCATCACCGGCCTGATGGGTGGACGCGTGGCAGAAGAACTGTTCTGTGAGGACATCAGCAGCGGCGCGGCTAACGACTTGCAGGTCGCCACACAGATTGCAGAGGAGATGGTCATGCGTTTGGGCATGAGCGTCACGGGCCTGCGGGTGTTCAACCGGCCCGAAGGCTATGAGGCTATGGCCACCCCCCGCAGCGGACAGAAGACCTTCGAAGCCCTCGACCAGGCCATCAACGCTATCCTGGAGGAATGCTATACAGAGGCAAAACGCATCATCTCCGAAAAGCGTGATGCGATGGAACGTGTGACCCAGAGCCTGCTGCAAAAAGAGACCCTGACGCGCGAAGAATTCGAAGCGCTTGTATAAGCCAGCAGTTACGCAGCTACCCGCTCTAGGCGGCATCTTCGTCGCCGACTCACAAGATGAAAGATAGGGATCATGAAGAGCCAGCCTCAAAAGCTGGTTCTTCTTTTTCAAAAACTTGCTTTTGAGAGGAAACAAGTGTCGATTCTGCTTTGAGTAATGGGGGTAGGGTATATAAATAGGCACTGTTTTCAAAAGGAGATGCAATGCAAGAATCTGAAGTGATTGCGAAAACGGATGATCTGCGCGTACGGATCATGACCCTCGTTCCCTATGAAATTGCAGCATGGCATTATCACACCCAGGTGACCGACGAAATATTCTGCTTGACCGGGACAATTTTGGTCCGCCTGCAGACCCCTGACGAAGAAGTTCGCCTGGCACCAGGTCAAAGGTGTCAAATCCGCACAGGTAGAGTCCACCAGCTTGGGAATCCAAAAAATGAAGAGGCTTCTTACTTGCTGGTACAGGGGATCGGCAAATATGACTTTAATGTTGTCCACCAGGATGAATAGAAAATCTAAACTTCATTGCCGATCTATTAGACCTTGCGGGTGGCGTCTGATTTCTACAAGGGATCTGGGATAGGCTTCCTGGTCTGGAATAATCACCGTAAGCCATAATCAATAATTCATTGGGGTGCTATACTTTTTATCATGTTAACTGGTCCGCCTTACACTCCAGAACCCGAAAACCAAAAGGACTTCACAACCGAGTTCGACGCATTCTATTCTCGCTTTGCAGGCATGTATGATTTCCTGGTCAAATCCCTGCCCATCTGGAAGAATTGGCTGAAGCAGACTTTACCCTACATCCAGGGGCCGCGTGTGCTCGAAGTCTCATTCGGGACCGGGTATCTGCTGACCCGGTTCGCAGACCGATTCCAGGCCTTTGGCATCGACTACAATGCTGCCATGGCATACATCGCCAAACGAAATTTGCAGCAGTGGGGAAAGACTGCTGATTTGCAGCAAGCGGATGTCTATCATTTGCCCTACGCCAGCCACAGTTTCGACACACTGGTCAATACCATGGCCTTTTCAGGATATCCGGACGGGGTAGCGGCATTAACCGAAATGAGTCGAGTGCTTAAGCCGGGGGGTAAACTGGTGATGATCGACATCGACTATCCCAAAGACCGTAACGGATTGGGAATGGCCTTAACAAGATTTTGGATTGCGAGCGGGGATATTATCCGGGATATGGGTGAGTTGTTCGATGAGTCGGATTGGGAATTTCAGGAAGGTGAAATCGGGGGGTTTGGCAGCGTGCATATGTATGTGGCGGATAGAAAGTGATTATTCAAGATCACTGTTTCCAAACGAACATCAAAACTCTATTGATAATCACAATTACCGCAAAGCCCCAGGCAAGCGCATAATTCTTCGTCACGTACAACGCCACCACACCCGATCCAAAGACAACAATTTCCAGTGCAAGCAGTGTGAGTCCACTCAGGTGATAAGTGGCTTTTGGTGCACCGAACATGCCCCAGATGACTGCGATCAACAACGGTACGCCGATCCCCAATAAAATTTTCAATAACCAACCCGAGCCGGTTTTGAATCCCCAAGACCCAACCGAGATCAATACGCAAAGTTCCAACAAGAAGCGAACTGCTACGTTGATTGATTTAAGCGCATCCATTTCCAACATCCTTTAACCGTTAAGTTTCTGCCCTTCTAACCCGGCAATAAATAAATCCACCAGGCGGGAGAAACTTTCATCCAAATCCAGCGGTATTCCAAATCCACCGGAGATCTCCAGTGTTGCAAAGCCATGCACCACGCTGCGCAGCCCTCGCACGGCATGGACTGCATCTTCCCCTTCCAGGCCAAAGGAAGCCATCGCGGCCATTCCAACTCTTACGCTGCGCGCTTCCTCCTGCTCCAATTCCGGATCTGGGCTTGCCTGAGTTCCCGAAGCCCGCACGGTCGACAGGTAAAGCCCCGGATACTCCTTGATGTAAGCGCGAATGGCCTGCATCACTGCCCGGACCAGTTCCGATCCGCTTTTTCCGATGGCTACGTCGTTCAAACGCTCGGCCAGGTTGCGCGCGTTCAACAGGGACAGTTCCCGCATCAGCCCGGGCAGACCATCCACGTGATTGTACAGCGATGGGGTACGGATGCCCAACTCCTTTGCCAGACGACCGAGGGACAGGGCTTCCAGCCCCTCGGCGTTGATCATGTTCGCTGCGGCCTGGACGACAGTTGTTTTCGTTAAATTTGATCTCGGTGACATTGATTTTTCCTCTTGTCACGCGTTAGGAGCCGCGTAGTGGCGACGAACGGCGGGCCGATATCTTCACGGGGCGGGCGGCCTACGGTCGCTCCAGAATGACACATCATTTTAATTTCCATTCAAAGACTGCATGAATTTGAGCATCATTGGACCGGCGATTTCGGGCATTTCCGCGTGTGGATAGTGACCTGCACCTTCGATCATCGTGTAGGTTCCTTTCAGGTTGTCCGCCACCCATTTTGCTTCCACTTCAGGATCTTTGAAATCCGGATCTTTGCTCCCCATCAGCACTAGCGTCGGTTTGTCAATTCGCGGAATTCGCTCTTCGGAAGCCTTTTTTGAAGCGCGGATCATCTTCACTAAGCTTTCCAATCGCTCTGGCTCCTTTAAGTTTGCCTTCAACGCCAACGTGTATTCATCGAAGTCTTCGGGCTTGCGGGTGGGGTAGAGGGTTGAGAAATACTTCAGCCACATGGATGCACCCCATGGACGGGCGAACAGAGTCGAGTAGAGCAAATTGCTGAACAACGTGCCCTCGCCACGGACAAACGGACCCACTAAAATCATCCCGCGGATGAGTTCGGGCGCTTCGGCTGTCGCCCAGACGGCTGCTCCCGCTGCCATCGAAGTCCCGATCACGATAGCGGGACCAGCTTCGAGGTCCCGGATGAGCGCCACGATGTCCGCTCCAACGCCCGCGACCGTGTAGTCGTCCCATTCGACGCTGGTTTCTCCCATACCGCGTACGTCCATGCTTACGGCCCGGTAACCAGCCTCGACCAGTTGCGGGATCAGGAAGCGATACTCACCGCGCACATCGCCCATGGAGGGGACACACACTACGAGCGGACCATTCCCCGTGTCAGCATAAGCGATCCTGCCATTTTCACGGGTTAGATATTTAGTGAACATACGTTTAATCTCCTTTGGCTAATTATGTTAGTATTTTAACTAATACAATTAGTTTTGTCAAGAGTTTTTTCATCTCTCATGGTATGTATCTCATTCTTGCAGGAACAAAAATGCCGGTGTCCACGTCCCTGTAACGAATGAAAGGGAAATCCTATGAAACTCAAAATATTAACATTTCTCACATTTACCACGATGCTTTTATCCTCTTGTGGGACTATCGCTGGGGATCCTCTGGATGGCACAGCCTGGGAACTATATACCTACGGCAGTACCCATCCCATCGAAGGCAGCATAACCACTATTTCATTTGAGAATGGCCAGCTCAGTGGACGGGGAGGCTGCAACCAGTATGGTGGCGAATATCAAATCAGTGGGAGTACGATTAGGCTTGACAAGCTGTATATGACCGAAATGGCCTGCCTGAGTCCTGAAGGAATCATGCAGCAGGAACAAGATTTCTTACAATATCTGGGGGATGCTCAAAGGTTCGAAATGACTGAGGGGCAGTTGCAGATTTATGGGACCGACGGTGAAACGCTGACTTTTGTCCCGATGCCATAAGAGAGAAGACCAGCTTTCGGGCTGGTCTCTTTTTTTTCTTCGTGAGCTGTCTTTATCTACTTAGAATAGTGATGTGGGCAAAATCACAGTCATACTGTGCGATTGGCTGTTGACCGATGGAGGAAAAGGAGCAGTTAGTGAGAGTGGATATAAAT
>JBAVJG010000334.1:0-5047 GCA_049687655.1 Anaerolineales bacterium
CGTGCGGATGCAGGTATGAAAGAGGGTCGCTGGCTCAAGAAGGAATTAGCCGGAACGGAACTTTACGGCAAGACGCTCGGCATCATCGGTATGGGGCGTATCGGCGCGGAAGTGGGCGCTCGCGCAGCAGCATTTGGTATGTCGGTGCTGGGCTACGATCCGCTCATCCCCGCTGAAGAGATCACGCGACGAGGGGCTGAGCCCGTCGGCCTGGACAATCTCTACGCTCGCTCGGACTACATCTCATTGCACCTGCCGCTCACAGACGAGACGCGCTCAATGGTCGGCGAGCAGGCTTTCGCGCGGATGAAGCGCGGCGCGCGCATCCTCTGTGCTGCACGTGGAGGCATCATCGACGAGTCCGCTTTGCTGGGGGCACTGGAGTCCGGTCAGGTAACCGGCGCGGCGCTGGATGTCTACACCAGTGAACCGCCCGGCGCAACTGAGCTGGTCAAACACCCGAACGTAATTGCTACTCCGCACGTCGGTGCACAGACCACCGAAGCGCAGTCCCGTGCGGCGGAAGATATTGCCAAAGAGGTGCTGGCGGCTTTGAGCGGCGAGTCGCTGCGCTGGAAGGTAGTTTAATATTTGTTTTTTGGGCAACAGTTTAACTGTCACCCGAACAACAAGGGAAATTTAAGGAGAAATATGTCTGAAAAAATGGAACAACTCAAAACCTTACTGGCCGAAGTGGCCGACCTGAACGCTGCGCGGGCATTGTTGGGCTGGGATCAGCAAACCTATATGCCACAGGGAAGCGGCGAAGCGCGCGGAAACCAGTTGGCCACAATTGGCAAGATCGCACACCAGAAATTTACCTCGGATGAGATCGGCACATTGTTAGATGATCTTGGAAAGGAATATGAAGGCGCCGACTCCGACTCGGATGATTTGCGACTGCTCAAATTAACACGCCATGAATACGACCAGGCCACGCGTGTGCCGTCAGAATTCGTGGCCGAGTTCGCTGTGGTCACCAGCAAGGCATTTGAAGCCTGGGTAGAAGCCAAAGGCAAATCAGATTTTTCCATTTTCCAACCCCATCTGGAAAAAGTGGTGGAATTGAACCAACGTTACGTTTCGTTCTTCCCGCCTGCTGACCATCCTTATGACGTGCTGCTGGACCAGTTCGAACGCGGCATGAAAACCGCTGATGTAAAAGCTATCTTCGATGCTCTACGTCCGCAGCAGGTGGAACTGCTCAAGGCCATTGCTGACCAACCACAGGTGGATGATGCCTTCTTACACATCGAATATGATGAGAAGAAGATGTGGGATTTGAGCGAAACCATCGCGACCAAATTTGGCTATGATTGGGAACGCGGAAGGCAGGATAAATCTGCACATCCTTTCACGACCGAATTCAGCATCAACGACGTACGCATCACTACGCGCTACGAAGATGATAACCCGACCAACATGCTCTTCAGCACCATGCATGAGACCGGACACGCGCTCTATGAACTGGGCAGCAACCAGGCCTATGAACGCACCCCGTTGGCTGGCGGTACGTCGCTGGCTGTGCACGAGTCGCAGTCGCGTATGTGGGAAAATCTGGTCGGGCGTTCGCTACCCTTCTGGGAGTATTTCTATCCTGAGTTCCAGAAACTCTTCCCCTCGCAGGTTGGGGATGTCGATCTGGAAACTTTCTACAAAGCCATCAACAAGGTCGAGTCATCCCTCATCCGCGTCAATGCTGACGAAGCCACCTATAACATGCACATCATGCTGCGTCTCGAGCTTGAAATTGGCATGCTTGAAGGCACCCTCAAAGTCAAAGACCTGCCCGAAATCTGGAACACCAAGATGGAAGACTACCTCGGCATCCTCCCGCCGAACGATGCCAAAGGCGTGCTACAGGATGTTCACTGGTCGGGTGGCATGTTAGGATACTTCTCCACCTACGCGCTCGGCAACCTGATCTCGGCCCAGCTTTGGGAGAAGATCACTTCGGATATCCCTGATTTGGCGGAAGAATTCCGTAAAGGAGAGTTCGGTTCTCTGCTTGGATGGCTGCGGGAAAAGATCCACGTTCACGGCAGCAAGTACGAGCCACAGGAATTGGTCCAGCGCGTGACTGGCTCGAAGATCGATGCGGCAGCGTACGTCCGTTATTTAAAACAGAAATATAGCGATATTTACGGGCTGTAAATAAATCTTTAAACCAAAATGGGACGCTCCATATACCCTGCGATGCAGGATGTATAATGGAGCGTCTTTAAATTATGAACAGATTATTACTCCATCGTCTTTTCCTGTTCGCATCACTGCTCGGACTTGTCTCTGCCTGCGCTCCTCCGGCAGTAGAGGTTGGCCCCACGCCGTTCCCGCCGGAAGACTTCCCGACGGTGGTCGTCCTGACCGGGCAAGCTGTCATAGCGACTAACCTGGCCGGCACTCCCAGCGTGACACCCACAGAGACGTTTATCCCAACACTGACGCCAACCCCGACCGATACGCTCACGCCTGCCCCGACCATTACGCTTACAGCCTCTCCCTCAGCACCTCAGGCGCAGATCAGAATTGAGACTCCGGGACCGATGTCCAAAGTCACTTCGCCGTTGAGTTTGCGCATTCAGGTGGTTTCCGGGGATAGTGAATTAGTCCAGGTCGATTTGCAGGGCGAGGACGGTCGATTGCTGGCTCGCAAGTTACAGCGTGTCCCGACCTGGCCCGGCGGTTATTACGTCTCATTGAAAATTCCCTTTGAAATCCGTGCAGCCGCGGAGGTGGGATTGGTCACCATCAGCACCAAGGACGATTTCGGACGTCTCCAGTCTCAACTTGGGATGCGCGTATTGCTATTGTCTATTGGTAAGGACGAAATAACACCTGAAGGTGATTCGTCAGAACGTGCCATATTCTATGACCCGCCCCGGGAAGATGCCGTTGCTCAAGATGGTGTCCTTAATGTGGATGGGCGCATACGGCCATCCAACGACCAGCCGGTTATCCTGGAACTGATCGACCCGGAAGGCAAGACAGTCGGCTTGCGCGTGCTGGATTTCGACGGCACGAACGAGCAACTTTTCTCGACCACTATTCCATACAAGGTGAGCGAACCAACCCAAGCGCGTCTGGTACTGCGCCAGGATGACGATCGCCTGGACGGGTATATCTATCTGTACAGCCAGGAAATCAGCCTCAACCCGTAAGTTGTTGAATGTTTAATTTTCAAAGAATTATCCGAAAAAGGGTGTGGACGGCTACGCTGTCCACACCCTTTTTCGGATTACTATACTGACAGGTTTTGCACGCAAGCCTGCGGGCTTGTCAAAAGCATATGCCACAGGTATAATGCCTCCTGCTATCCCCCAGAGGGGATCGTCACGGGGCGTGGCGCAGTCCGGCTAGCGCGCACGGTTCGGGTCCGTGAGGTCCCCGGTTCAAATCCGGGCGCCCCGACAAGACTCCCTCATATTGAGGGAGTTTCGTTTTTATAGGTCCCGGTTTCCCCTGCGAGGACAATGCAAATCTGCGCGCCCAGACAGTAAACTCCCTCTCATTGAGAGAGTTCTGTTTTTATGGATTGTTGTTCTCCTAATTCCACCTGAAAGTTCATTCTCCCCTTTTCCGATACGACGATCCCAGGATTTAACCTTGTCATTCTCTGCAAACCCACGCAAGACCGCGCTGCAGGACTTTCTGAAACGTTTCGTCGTGCAATGTCTCTGTGCGATGGCCTGGTACTGCGTAGCAAACCCGTCCCTGGTCGTAGTGATAGGTCCATACGATGGGGACTTCCTGTCCCTCGTGAGTGGCGGTGAAATGCGCCATGATCCCTGGCTGAAGTTCGTGGATGTAGAGTTCATCCTTGACGGTGAAAGCGGGAATGTCAATGAAAATTTCGCTTTCAGAAACAGGTTTCACTTCAAACGCTTCGATAGGACCATGGCCAATAAAGCGTCCGCCGAGGATTTCGAAATAATGTAATTGTTCTTGAAAGGCTGCTGTGGCGGAATGAACTCCTAATATCCCGCCGCCGTTGGAGACAAAAGCATCTAATGCCGCCAGTGCTTCCTCAGATATCTTCTTGTGATGGACGTAGATCACCATTGCCGCGAAATCCCTGAGATTATCCGGAAGTTTTTCCATCGAGCGGACGTGTTGAAATTCAAAACCGTCTAATGTTGCCAACGTTTTGTGCAAGGTTTTCCGTGCTAAAAACGGTGGATGGAATAGCCCGTCTGTTATCAGCAGAACTTTTTTCATGTGCCTTCTCTTTTCTTTAGTGTCTCTTCCAACGGATTGTGCCGTTCCTTGGTGGCATCAGGTTCGAGATTTTGATGCGCTCGTAGGGGGGCTCAAGATAGCGGAATTGTCATCGATTTTGCGTTTCTGAATGATGGTCGCGAGTATAAGCTTATGGTACTGATTTTACCGGAAGACTCAAGCGCGCATTGTCATCATATCGGGGAGATGTAGTACGCAAGCAAGAAAATTGCTTTGAGCTGGTTGGATTTTGTTGTATAGTAGATTTGCCGGTTTGGGATTAGAGGATTGTTCAAGATTAAGGGAGTGACAGCATGAAAAAGTCCTATTCTTACGCGTTAGTTTTCGGTATCTTCTTTCTCTTTCTCATCCAGATGGCGGGCACACTGGTTGAGTCAATCTATATTTTGGACTTGATGAACACTTCACTGGATGAAAAGGCCCTGGGTGTGCTGTTTTTCTTTTCGCCCATTTTGCTGCTTCCTTTCAACCTCAAAAGAACGGACCGGTGGATCTGGATCTCGTTTGGAAGCCTCTTCTTATCCCGAGGCCTGACCCCGTACCTGGATACCCTGGGACGTATGCTGGCTTCCGGGGTCGGGACGGGCGCTGCGCTGATCCTGTTCGCGTTCCTTCTGACCTCCCGACCAAAGGATGGCCTTCGCACGCAAACCGGATTATGGCTTTCCGCAGGACTGGCGCTTACGGTCGTCCTCTCTGTTTTCCTGCGAACAGTGAACTACGGCATTGACTACTCACTCACCCCCGGCGGTTCCTGGCTCGGCTGGGGATTAGGCATCCTGTTTGGCTATCTGCTGGCACAACTGGACTG
>JBAVJG010000335.1:0-25431 GCA_049687655.1 Anaerolineales bacterium
CCCTCGAAGAACGCGCGCGCGTCCCCCATCACCTGATCGATGTGGCCAACCCCGATGAAATCTGGTCGCTGGCGGTATTTCAACAAAAGGCAACAGAGACAATAACTGACATTCAGGCGCGTGACAAGCTGCCGTTTCTGGTTGGCGGGACCGGGCAATATGTCCGCGCGGTGACAGAAGGCTGGACTCCGCCCAAAGTAGAACCTGATCCAAGATTGCGTGGCGTTTTCGAAAAACTGGCTGAAGAAGAGGATATATATTGGTTACACGAAGCGTTGAAATTAAATGATCCCATCGCAGCCGAGAAAATCGACCCCCGCAACCTGCGGCGCACCATCCGGGCTTTGGAGGTCATTTTTACAACGGGAAAACCGTTTTCGCAACAACGCGGGCAGAGCGAACTGCCCTATGATTTGCTGACCATCGGGCTGAAACGTCCGCGGGAGGAGTTGTATCTGCGCGTGGACGAACGCATCGAGGCCATGTTTGAGGCAGGATTTGTAGATGAGGTCAGGGACTTGCTTGATAAAGGCTACTCCCCTGACTTGCCGACCATGTCCGCAATCGGGTACCGGGAATGTGTCCGGGTGATTGAAGGTCAAATGAGCGTCGAGCAAGCTAAGGTCGAGATGAGACGCGCGACGCGTGTCTTCGTCCGGCGCCAGGCCAACTGGTTCAAGGAAGATGATCCGGATATCCACTGGTTCGATGCAGGGCAGGAAAATCTTGTCAGGCTGGTCGATGATCTTATCAGGCGTCACCTTGAAAAAAATCTTTAAAAGCACATCGTCCCATGGATTTCATGGGACGATGTCAATTTACCGACGCAGGAAACGCCAACCGCGGAGGAAAAGATTCTTCAGTTAGTCCAATTTTCCTAGCGCTAGTACCGCAGCCATATTAAATTGTAGGGTTAGAATTGATTTTGTACTTCGAAACTCAGCATGATACTCTACAGCTTAAGGTTGTTGCGGCACTAGGTGCTAAAGGGGAAGCAATTATGCGACATGAAAATCAGCATCCCGCATGGCTTCGACCAGAACCTTACCACGTTTGGTGACGGTCATCTTCTGCCCAGGCAGCAGGACATAATCCTGGCGGTCACCGGCTTGCGTAACCCATAAAACGCCGGTGTCACAAAACAGGGTGGAGCCGGGCCTGACGCCATCCATACGCTGATAAGCATGGCGCGGCATGCGGATTTTGGTTTTTGTTTGTAACCTTGAGTTCATTTGAAATTCCTTTTCTCTAAAACGAACGTTCTTCGCTTATATTATCCAAAATATTCCCGAAACAGTACAGATGCAGAAAAAATCAATTGTAACCAGTACAGTATGTGTTAGAATAATCTGTACTGGTTGTAGTTGGACAAAACTGTATTGACTACAGAAGTAAGCAGTGAAACAGGAAAAAAATATGCCCTCGCAACAACAAGAATCCTTTCTATATGAGCAGATCGCCGGCAACATCACCGAATTGATACGGCAAGGCACCTATCGAAGCGGGGAACGCATCCCATCGGTCCGGCAGATGAGTCGGCGGCAGGATGTCAGCATCAGCACGGTGTTGCAAGCCTATCTTGTATTGGAAAACAGAGGCCTGATCGAAGCGCGTCCCCAATCAGGATATTATGTGCGCCCGCCTGACTTCGACCGGCTGCCAGAGCCTGAGACATCTTCACCAGGACCAGACCCCAGTCTCGTCAGTTTGCACGAACTGATGATGATGGTCATCAAGGACACGCTCAACCTGGACCTGGTCCAACTCGGCGCTGCGATGCCCAACCTGGAATTGCTCCCGACTGAACGGCTGAATCGGATCCTGTCACGTTTGGCCCGTCAATCAGGGAGTGAAGCGCACCAGTACGAACTGCCGCCCGGACTGGAAGAACTGCGTGTGCAGATTGCGCAGCGCGCCTTGAACTTCGGTTGTCAATTTGCGCCCAACGATATCGTCATCACTTCGGGCGGCATCGAGGCCATTGACCTGTGTCTGCACGCCGTCTGTAAACCCGGGGATATCGTCGCGATCGAATCGCCAATGTATTTCGGTACTTTGCAAAGCCTGGAAGTACACGGCCTGCGTGCGCTTGAAATCCCCACCCACCAACGGGACGGCATCAGCCTGGATGCGCTGCAATTTGCCATCGAACACAATCCCATCAAAGCCGTATTAGTCATATCGAATTTCAACAACCCGCTGGGCAGTTGCATCCCGGATGACAAGAAGAAGGAATTGGTGGAATTGCTAGCCACACACGAAATCCCGCTGATCGAGAACGACGTCTCCGGCGAAATTTATTTCACAGACAAACGTCCACTGGTCGCTAAAGCTTACGATACCAAAGGGCTGGTCATGCTATGCTCATCGTTTTCCAAAGACATCAGTCCCGCTTTACGGGTCGGCTGGACCGCGCCAGGACGTTTCAAAACCGAAATTGAATGGCTCAAGTTCACCAGCAGTACCGCTACAGCAACCCTGCCCCAAATGGCTGTTGCTGAATTCCTGGAAAGTGGAGGATATGACCATCATTTACGTACCATCCGCCGGGAATATGACAACAATGTAAATTTGCTTTCACAGGCCGTCACACGTTACTTTCCGCCAGAGACACGCGTCACTCGTCCCACTGGAGGGTTTGTACTCTGGGTACAATTGCCTGAAACGATTGACTCACTTGAACTCTACAAGTTGGCCTTGCAAAACAACATCACGATTACGCCCGGCTATCTCTTCTCCCCCACCAACCAGTTCTCGAACTTCATCCGTTTGAATGCAGCAGCCTGGTCTTATCCAATTGAACGCGCCGTGGAGAGGCTGGGAGAGATGGTAGCCACCCTGGCTGAGCAGACATGAAATCCCGAACGGATGTACTGTTATAATATTTTTGCACTTATAAAATACAGGACACACGCAGTTCGCAAAAAGGTACCCAAAAGAAGGGAAGAGCGCAACTCACCCCCCTTCTTTTGGGCTCATCTAAGCTATTGTGTATTTCCTGAAATACAAGGAGTTCTTATGACAAATACAATCAAATTTGGCACCGACGGCTGGCGCGGCTTCGTCGCTGAAGACTATACATTCGACAACGTCCGTCGCTGCTCGCAGGGGTTTGCTAACTATTTGATCGAAGCCGGTAGCCTGGGAGGTGAGGTCGTTGTCGGTCACGATAAGCGTTTTAGCGGTGAACATTTTGCTGCGGCCGTGGCCGAAGTGCTGGCTGCCAACGGATTCAAAGTCTGGTTGACGGATGGCCCCACGCCCACCCCGGTCATCTCGTATGCCGTAGTGGACAAGAAAGCTACCGGAGCGGTCAATATCACTGCCTCGCACAACCCACCCACTGACAACGGCTTCAAGGTACGCGATGAGAACGGCGGCGCTATAGACCCGGAAGGTCTGAAAAAAATCGAATCCTTGATTCCCGCAGATATGACCGATGTCAAACGCAAAGCGTACAAAGAGGCTGAAGCCGATGGATCTATCGTTAAATTCGACGCATCCATCGCTTATATCGAGCATCTCAAAGGTCTGATCGACCTGGAACCCATCAAAGAGGCCGGACTGACCGTGATGTTCGATGCCATGTGGGGCAATGGCGCGGGCTGGTTCCCGCGATTGTTGGAAGGCGGCACAACCAGGGTCATCGAAATCCATAACGAGCGCAACCCCTCTTTCCCAGAGATGAAACGCCCCGAACCTATTCAACCGAATGTGGACGTTGGTTTGCAAGCCACAGTGGATAACAATGCCGATGTACTGCTGATAAACGATGGCGATGCCGACCGGGTCGGCTTTGGCGATGAAAATGGAAAATTTATCGATCAGTTGCGTGCCTATGGCCTGCTGGCCTACTATATGTTGGAGGTACGCGGTGAGCGCGGCCCGATCGTCAAGACCCTGTCCACCACCACAATGCTCAATAAACTTGGAAAGATCTATGGCGTAGATGTGGTCGAAACAGGCGTGGGTTTCAAATATGTGGCCCCAAAGATGGTCGAGCTGAACGCGCTCATCGGCGGGGAAGAGAGCGGCGGCTATGCTTTCCGCGGCAATGTTCCCGAGCGTGACGGCATCCTGGCTGGGTTGTACATGTTGGATTTCATGGTGCGCACTGGTAAAAAACCCACCGAACTGCTCAAATTGCTCTTCGACAAGGTTGGCGGTGAACATTTCTATGACCGTGTCGACACGCCCTTCAAAGGCGATAAACAGGAAAAGATCGACCGCATCCTGGCGGCGAATCCGGAGACCATCGGTGGACTGAAAGTGACCGAGTTGGTGACGGTAGATGGCTTCCAGTTCAAGCTGGAAGATGGCGGCTGGCTTCTGATCCGCTTCAGCGGCACCGAGCCGATCATCCGCGTCTACTGCGAGACCATGCATGGTGATAAGGTACAGGCCATTTTGAAAGATGGTTTGAAGATCGCAGGGATTAAATAGCCAGCTAATTGTCATTGCGAGCGCCCAAGATGGCGCGCGGCAAACTCAAGCAACTTGAAGACACGAGATTACTGCGCTCGTTGCAATCGCTCGCAATGACACATGATATGAAGACTTGTTACTCACCGATACTCACTGTCACTTAGATTTTCACAAATTCGACGAGGACCGCACAGCCGTCATTAAACGAGCTGAAAGGGCGGGACTCGTCCGAATATTGATTCCAGCTATATCCGTAACATCGAGCCTGTCTGCCATTAAACTAGCTGAGTCACATCCCATGCTGTATGCCGCTATCGGGGTGCAACCCAATGAGTCTCTGACGTGGGATAATGCCAGTATATCCGCACTGAGGGAATTATCTACCAATCCAAATATTGTTGCCATCGGCGAGATCGGCCTGGACTATTACTGGGAGGCTGCTCCCCACAACCATCAACAACGTGTATTTCGGGAGCAACTCGAACTGGCAACCGAACTGGAATTTCCTGTCGTCATTCACCTGCGGGATAAAGACGATGCGGCCGATGGTGCATGTTATGAGGATGCAATGAATATTCTAGCGGAATGGGTAGCAGGTCTGGGGCCAGAGAAAGAAGCGCTGAGGAAAAATCCGGGGGTGCTGCATTCGTTTTCGGGGTCGCTGGAAACGGCGCAGCAGGCGATCAGTCTCAATTTTGGCATCGGTATTACTGGCCCGGTCACATTCAAGAACGCGGTTCGCAAGCAGGAAATGGTGGCGCAATTACCCTTGGATCATCTACTGATCGAGACAGATGCGCCTTATCTGACCCCGCATCCCCACCGTGGAAAACGCAACGAACCTGCCTTTGTTTCTGAAATTGCTGATAAAATTGCGCAGTTACAATCCCGAAACCAGGAAGAAGTGGCCTCCATCACAACAAATAATGCGACGCGGCTTTTCTCCTGGGGAGAAGTTGTTTGAGCACAGTTACCTTTACTACACCTGTTCAAGAGCAAATCAAACTTGTTGAGGAGCGCATTCGTGCTCAGGCGGACGATAATCACCCGGACCTGCGCGCCGCCCTCGAGCATTTACTTTCTTCCGGTGGAAAGCGTGTACGCCCGACCGTAGTACTTTTGGTTGGCAATATGCTGGGCGGCATGGAAGAAAAACTGGTAACCGTTGGCGCAGCCATCGAACTGCTGCACACAGCCACGCTAGTCCATGATGACCTGATCGATGGTGCCCTGCTACGGCGGGGAATCCCCACCTTGAATGCACGCTGGTCACCTGCGGCCACAGTCTTGACCGGTGATTTCCTATTCGCTCGCGCTGCCAAATTAGCCGCGGAAGCCGACCACCTGCCGCTGATGAAATTATTTGCTGAAACCCTGGCAACCATCGTCAACGGTGAATTAACGCAATTGTTCACCAGCCGCGGCCTGATCAATCGTAAGAACTATTATCAACGCATCTACGCCAAGACCGCCTCGCTGTTCGAAATGTCGGCGCGGGCCGGGGCGCTGGTCAGTCCGGTAGATGAAGAGATGGTGGAAGAGATGCGGATTTTCGGGTATGAGACCGGCATGGCCTTCCAGATCGCAGATGACATCCTGGACTTTACTGGCGATCAAACCGCAGTCGGCAAACCACTTGGATCCGACTTGTTACAGGGATTGGTGACCCTGCCAGCCATCTATTACGCCGAAGCTAACCCCGATGACCCGGATATACTGTTATTGAGCGAAGGTGGCTGGGGCAATCAAGACCGCATGGAACGTCTGGTCAAATCCATCCGTCAGAGTGATGCGATCCAAAAATCGATGCAAGAAGCAGAAGGCTATATCAAACGCGCGTTAGAGAAACTGCTTACTTTGCACCCCGGTATCGCGAGAAGTGCATTGGAAGACCTGGCAAAATACATCATTGATAGAAGGATATAAGAAGGCTAAAAGCTTGTACTTTTTGAACTCAAATTCTCACGCCGATGCTTACACGAAGTTTGCTTGACTGTCAGACTCCGTTGTGCTAGAATCCAACCATCTTACTTTAATAGTGTGCCACCGTGACTAAATCCCGCCGCCCCTTCCGCTTGAATATCGGCTTCGTCGTACACCAGGAAGTCGGCTACAAACATGAATTTCCCTTTGAGTATGAACAAATCCAGATCGCGGATGATCTGGATTTACGTCATTTTGAGGGAGCAGCCACCATCGGTCGCACGCCACAGGGATTGATCGTCCAGGCAGATTTTTCCGCCGAGATTACCCTGGAATGTGTGCGCTGCCTTAACGAATTCGATTATAACTTGAACTGGAATTTCACCGAACTGTACGCCTTCAACAGCAGATCGGTCAGTGATTCGGATTTGATAGTCCCCGATGATGCGCACATTGACTTGCAACCCCTCATCCGCGAATATGCCCTGCTTGAAATCCCTATCAAACCCCTGTGTAGGCCCAACTGTAAGGGGCTGTGCGCCGTGTGCGGTGAGGATCTGAACCTGACCGACTGCGGACACAAGGGTATTGCCGAAGAATCCCCCTTCTCAGCGTTGAAAGACCTGCTGGGAGAGTAATCGCCAAAGGACGAGGAGGGTCTTGTGACAGGCGACGGAAAAGATAAAAGACAACTCGCCTTGCGCACACTGATGGACAAAGCCAGTGTGCAAGGCTACCTGACTACCAACGATCTTATGGAGGCCTTTCCAGATACATCTGGAGATATGGAGCAGTTGTCCATATTGCTGACTGCCCTTCGTCGTCGCGGTGTGGATATTGTCGACTCAGACGATCACCTCCCCGCAGAGACCACTCCCACCAATCGGCCCGAGAATAAATCTGCTTCTGCTATAGAACTGAACAAACGTCTGGACGAATCTATCTCCCGCGACGACACTGTAGGTATGTATCTCAAAGAGATGTCGCGCGTGCCCCTGCTCACCGTGGACGAAGAACTGGAGATCGCCATCCGCATCGAAAAGGGACGGAAAGCCAAGGAAGAAAAAATCAAGCTGAGCGGTCGCCAAAATGCGACCAGACGTCGAAAATTGGATGCCACCATAGAAGATGGACAACGCGCCCGCGAGCATTTGATCAAAGCCAATACACGGCTGGTGGTCAGCATAGCCAAACGCTACATGGGGCGTGGCGTTGCCTTCCTTGACCTGATTCAGGAGGGTAATCTGGGGCTGATGAAAGCCGTCAAGAAATACGATTACACACGTGGCTTCCGCTTCTCCACCTATGCTACCTGGTGGATACGACAGACTATTACACGCGCCATCTCCGACCAGGGGCGCACCATCCGTGTGCCGGTACACATGATCGACCGCATCCGCCAGTTGTACAAAAAAAATCATGGGCTGGAGCAGAAGTTGGGACGCCAACCCACCATCGAAGAATTGGCTGAAGCCGTTGACTTGCCAGTGCAAAAGGTACAATGGATTATGAAGGTTTCCTGGTTGCCGCTTTCGTTGGAAAGCCCGGTCGGGGACGAGGAAGATTCCGAATTGGGCCATTTCATCGAGGACGAGGTCAGCCCGACCCCCATACAAAGTGCCTACCAATCCATGCTCAAGGATAAGTTGGAAGAGATCCTGTCCACGCTTTCGCCGCGAGAAGCGCGCGTGCTGCGCCTGCGTTTCGGCCTGGACGATGGCACCTCCTACACATTGGAAGAGGTGGGACGCAAATTCGGCCTGACGCGCGAGCGTATCCGACAGATCGAGGGACGCGCGTTACGGCAGTTACGGCACCCCAAGCGTGCCAGGCAATTGAAAGATTATCTTTGACCACACACACGCCGCAATCGAAGCGGCGTTTTTATATCAGAACTTACGCAGTTCGCAAAAGGTTACCGAAAATAAGGGGGGCACCTGCTGCGCACACCCCCCTTATTTTCGGGGCTCTCTCAGTTGCCGAGTAAGTCCTATATATTCTAAATTCAAGATCGAGGACTGAATGTTTTCACCACGGATTACAGCAATCCTGCAAGCCATTTTCGTCACCATTCTATGGGCCAGTTCGTGGGTCTTGATAAAGTTCGGTTTGCGCAATAACATACCGGCGATCACTTTTGCCGGATTACGCTACGGGCTGGCGTGGCTGTGTCTTATACCCTTTATGCTTTTGAAACCAGAACGACGTTCCGCTTTGCGGCGTCTTTCTCGTGCGGACTGGTTGCAGTTGGGGGCACTCGGCTTGGTTTTTTATACGCTCACGCAAGGTGCTCAATTTTTGGGCCTTGCTTACCTGCCCGCCGCCATGCTAAATCTGTTGCTTAACTTGACACCGGTTGTCGTAGGATTCGCCGGTGCAATGTTTCTGCACTCTCCACCAACCCCTGTACAATGGTTTGGCATTGGGTTGGCAACTGTTGGGGTTGGCTTTTATTTCCTGCCTATCTCACTTCCGCAAGCACAGGTCATCGGTGTGATTGTAGCCGCAGTAGGTATTCTAGCCAACGCTGGTTCATCACTGCTTGGACGAGAAATTAATCGCCATCGATTGCTATCTCCTCTGTTGGTCACCTTCATCAGCATGGGTATTGGTTCCGGATTTTTGTTAGCCATCGGAACGGTCACACAGGGCTTTGGCTCAATGACCTGGCAGGACTGGGCTATCGTAATCTGGTTGGCGGTCGTCAACACCGCTTTTGCATTCACGCTGTGGAACCATACATTGCGCACGCTGACTGCGGTCGAATCGAGCGTGATCAACAGCCTGATGATGCCACAAATCGCAATCCTGGCATTCCTATTCCTGGGCGAGACTTTGAACGCTAAGGAAATCTGGGGGCTCATTCTGGTAGGTACCGGTGTATTGATCGTACAAATGAAACGCCAGAATCTAGTACAATCTAAGAAGAATGTCTGACACAAAATCCAAACTTCCCGAGCAATTCACTTTTTCCCAATCCTCCCTGCAAGATTACGCGGACTGTCCGCGTCGTTTTCAGTTGCGCTATTTGGATAAGCTTGTCTATCCTGCCGCGGAAACCGAGCCGGCCTTGGAAAACGAGCGCCACTTGCAAGAAGGCCAACAGTTCCATCGCCTGGCACAGCAACATTTGCTCGGCATCCCTACTGACAAATTAGCGCCGCTGGCAAACACGCCTAATTTGCAGCGCTGGTGGGAGAGTTTCATCAACGCAAATGACCTGTCAGGTCTTATAAACCTGACAGGTCTGTATCCCGAAATAACCTTATCCGCACCACTGGGGGATTTCCGGCTGGTCGCCAAGTATGATTTGATCGCTTTCACGGAAGACGAAAAGGTTGTCATCTACGACTGGAAGACTTATCGCAAGCGTCCGCGCAACGAGTGGCTGTCTGCGCGCTGGCAAACGCGAGTTTACCGGTCGCTGTTGGTGACCGCGGGAAGTCAATTCAACCTCCCCGCAGGCGGAAACGAGGGCAAGCCCATCGTCCCGGAACGATGCGAAATGGTCTACTGGTTCTCCAATTTCCCGGACGATCCGGCCCGTTTCCCGTATGACGAAGCCCAATTCAAACGGGATTGGGATGCGCTGGTCAGGCTGACAGAGGAGATCCAATCCGCTTCATCCTACCCCAAAACTGATGACCGTCAAAAATGCGCCTACTGCCCCTATCGTTCCTACTGCGACCGCGGCATCCAGGCTGGCGACCCTGACCTGCTCGAAGCGGAAATGGAATCTGAGTCGTTATTCGATGTCGATTTCGAACAAATTGGGGAAATTGAGTTCTAGCTATTGGAGTTTGGCTTTGAGGGTGCATCGCACCTTGTTTGCCGAGACAATTCAAATTGAAGATACTTCCGTATAAAGAGAAGCAAGCCGCCTGTCTGGTGCAAGCACTTATTAGCGGACGAAATAAATCCCAAGATGATTCGCTACCGGCCGTTCGCGTCCGGGCACATACTGGTCGATGGGGGAATTCAGGATGACGGGCTCGCCGTCCGCGCCCCGGACAACCATGGTCGTTGAACCACCGCCGTCCAAACTCATAGCAAAGTGAGCCCCGTGCGCGAGTAAAATATCGGCCAGCTCGTCAAAGGTTGCACCCGCACTGTAGAACGGCTGGCGGCCATCCACCACAACCAGGTATAACCAGCGCCCATTCTTGTTGAAGCCCAGCGCCGTGCGCGGATCACGCTCGCTATCGTCGAGGTTTTCAACCTTCTCACCGCCCTCTATCAAGTAACGATCACCGGCGATAGCAAAGAAGGGCCGGTTGGGTTTGCGAAAAGTCAGACTGCCGCTGCGGGTGACATATAAAACCGGCTCCGTCCCATTTCCATCGGAATAAGCCTTGCCCCTCGAAACAGCATATCCATTGGGCGTGACCGGGTCACCCGGTTCGGGGTAATAATCCAACGGGCCGTACGACCACCAGGGATAAAATCCATCCCCGTTAATGGCAATCTGCACCCCGAATTCATCCAGGAACTGGGTGGTGGTACGCGCGTTGAGCGGCGGACCATCTTCATTATCAGGCGGGGTGACCAGCATCCGAAACCCCTTGGCTTTTGTGTCAATCGTCAGCACGTGCGCGATCACCAGGCGCGGCAGATAATAAACGCGTTTATGATAAGTGACATCGCCGTCGAACAAAGTCCGTTTGGCTGGCACGGGAGTTGGGCGGCCACGATCGTACAAGATGTAGCCAGTTATGCACAGCGCAATGATAGTGATAACGCTGAGGGTGATCCAGAGAACTCGTTTTTTATCGCGAGATTTCATAAGCAAATTATTTCGTTCGCCATCCTACTAAAAATAGGCTAGAGACATCTTATCCGCCAATACCCTATAAGGCAAAGGGCCTTTTCAAAGCCGCGATTTTAAACCGCAAAGCTCGCAAAGGGCGCGAAGCTTTTAATTTTTTCTTTGCGAACTTTGCGCTCTTCACGGTGAAAATGACCAAAAAAATTCACGAAGATTAGCGTGAACCTGTGCCCAAACGGGGTATTCGCGGATTAAAAATACTAATGGAGGCTCACCTCTATTAAAGCATTCCCCAACAAAAAAGGGCGACCTGCTGGCCGCCTCGACGATTACGTTACGACTTCCTCTTCAGCCATTCGCATGGTCTGGAAGGATTGGATGGCAACTTCTAACATGGAAAGATCGGGCTCACGTGTGGTCAGGGACTGCATCGCCAAATTGGGCTTGATTATCCACTGAACGAATTTCGAGTCCAAATGATTGGCCGTCCATCGGATATATTCCACGGCGATACCCGCCAAAACCGGGATCAACAACACACGGCTAAGTAAACGCCATAAAATGGGGAGCGGGCCAAGCGCAGTGAATACCAGAATAGAAACCAGCACAAGCGTCAACATGAAGGCCGTTCCACAGCGAGGGTGTTCGAGTGGGAACTTAGCCACCGATTCAGGAGTCAACTCTGCGCCAGCTTCATACGCATTGATGGTCTTATGCTCTGCGCCATGATAAGCAAACAGGCGCTTGATATCCGGCATGAAGCCAATTGCCCAGATGTAGCCTATCAGCAGAAGCAGACGTACAACACCTTCTAACAAATTACCAAGCCAAACATGTGCACCGCCTCCTGCTGAAACATCCGGCGTCATTAGCTTTTCAACCCAACCACCAAGCGCAGCCGGGAGCAGGAAGAACAGGCCGACGCCTATGGTCATGGATACGGCGATGGTCAGATATAACGCCCAGCCTTCCAATTTTTCATCTTCGCCAGTCTGTGTGTTGGCCGATATTGTCAATGCTCGCATCCCCAGCCCGAGCGCATCCCAGAGCATGATGATGCCGCGCAGGAACGGGATTTTGGTAATGCGCGAGCGATAAACGTTCGCCAGTTTTTCCTCATGCACCACAATTTCCCCATCGGGGTTGCGCATGGCGATGGCAAGGGCCTTTTGTCCGCGCATAAGCACGCCTTCAATGACCGCCTGTCCGCCGTATGTGATAATTCTGTCTTCCATACCAATCAATCCTCGTAGGGGCACCTCGCCTCTACAGCAAAATATTATCCTAAATTATAAAAGAAATGGATGATCGCATCTATGGACTTGTGCCAGGTCGGCAGATGCAAGCGCTCGTTTGGCGCGTGGACGTTGTCTTCCGGCAGGCTGGAGCCAAACAGGATCGACTCAGCGCCGATATTATTTTGCAACATAGCCACCACCGGGATGGATCCGCCTTCGCGCCTGAACAACGGGCGCACACCCCAGACGGTTTCCATAGCCTGCGCCATTGACTGGATCGCGGGCAGATCCCGGTCGGTGATCGCCGTCGGGCCGGCATTCAAGAGTTTGACTTCCCACTTAATCGTCTTTGGGGCTTTGGCCTCCATATAAGCGACCAACTGCCTGTGAACTTCACGCGGCTCCTGGTCTGGCACCAGGCGGCAGGATAGCTTCGCCATCGCTTTTGCGGGCAAAACCGTCTTGGAGCCTTCGCCAGTGTACCCTGAAAGGAATCCGTTGACTTCCAGCGTCGGACGCGCACCCACACGTTCCACGGGTAAGTAATCGGGTTCACCCCAAAGTTCGGGCACGCCAGTTTGCTCCTTGTAAAAGGCCTCGTTCTGAGGCAGTACCGCCATATCCGCATGTTCTTCCGCGCTGATAGGCCGCACGGAGTCATAGAAACCGGGCAAAGTGATACTGCCATTTTCATCGTGCATGCCAGCCACCAATTCAATCAGTGCTTGCGCCGGGTTGTGGACCGTCCCGCCGTAGAGACCGGAATGCAGGTCATGGTCAGGGCCCCAGACGAAAACGTCGAAATACGCCAGCCCACGCAATCCATATGTGATGGTGGGTTTATCAGCGGCGATCATGCCGGCGTCCGGGTTGAGACAGAAATCAGCCGCAAACAAGTCCTTGTACTTTGGCAGGAAGGCTTCCATGCTGACAGAGCCCATCTCCTCCTCGCCCTCGAACAACCACTTGATATTGACGGGCAAACCCGAGGTCCGTATGACCGATTCGACCGCTGCCATAGTGGCAACCGCCTGTCCCTTCATATCAGAAGTCCCGCGGCCAAACAACAGGTCACCCTTCTGAACTGCTTCGTAAGGATTAGTATCCCACAGGTCAAGCGGGTCCACAGGCTGGACGTCATAATGTCCATAGATCAGCACGGTCGGTGCATCCCCCTCGGCTTTCAGCCACTCGCCGAAAACCACCGGGTGCTTGTCGGTGGGCAACAATTGGACGTTATCCATACCCAACCCGGTCAATCGCGCTGCCAGCCACTCCGCCGCCCGGACGAGATCATCTTTGTGCTCATCCTGCATTGAAACCGATGGGATTGCGACAATTTCCTTCAAGTCAGCGAGAAAACGTTCGCGATTTTTGCCTGCATAATCAAGCGCCGCCTGGCGCGCATCGCTCATTGAATTCTCCTAGGATTTGAGTTTTCCATATAGATACCAGTATACCTCACGGGGAAATCCAGCCTGCAAGTCGGCCTCCCAGATGAAGTCACTGGGAATCAAATTTATACGTAACAGACTGTCCAACCGGGGCAATTCTTTCTGCTCGGACGGCAGTGTTGGTAATTCAGCCAGCAGCAGATGCAGCATCACGCGGTAGCTGACTTCGTGCGGATACGCGTCTGCGTGCCCATCAGGGTTCTGACGGTAATCCGATAGATAGTTTCCCCATAAGCGCATCCGAGCCTGGACCCCGCGGCCTGCTTTTGTCTCCCAGGCTACCCGCCACTTCGAGCGGACCGAGTCAAGCTGCGCAACGAGCGACTCTATTCTCTCATTGCGGGCCTCCAGGCGAGTCTGTGTCAATAAGATTCCGCCGATGGTAAGCCGCGGCAGGTCATAACCACGCGCGCTGATCGGCCAGTACAATTCATCCGACAGCAGGTAATCCTCGAGTTCGGGAATGCTGGTTTCCAAATATGCTTTATCTTTTTCCAGTGAGCTCATGCTTCAATCCATTTTCTACGGCGCCACTGTCGCTTCCGGGGTTGTCTCCAGGGCGCGGCGCGTTAACAGATACCAGTCGGTGACCAGAGCGAAGCGGTCGCTGATATCATACAACGGAGCCATCTGCACACCCAAAACCTGCACATCCACACCGAACGAATAGACAGGATAATATAACGGCAAGGCCGGCAACTCTTTGGCGAACATCACCTGAAAGTTGCGGTACAGTCGCGTGCGCACATCGAAATCAGTGTTTACACGTGCCTGCTCCAGATATTCGCTGGCGGTACGATTGTCCCATTGTGTGTAGTTCTGTCCGCCCGTGGCTTCAGCCTGGTGCCAGAATGGATACGGGTCTGGGTCCGGGGTGCGGGCCAGATTCAAATCAACAAGAGCAGATTGATAGGAACGCGGACCGAGATAGTCAAAGACCATGCGGTCATAAGGCACAGGCTGCAAATTGACCTGCACACCGATCTGCCCCCAACTGACCTGCATGCTTTGCGCCAGTTGCGTGTGCAACTCATCATCGGGATGCAGCATCGTGAAAACCAACGCCTGGCCATCCTTGGAGCGCGCCGTGCCCCCATCCGCCGTTATTACATACCCATCATTTTTCAACAGCGAGATAGCCCGTTCCGGGTCATACTCAAGATGCTCAATGCCATCGTAATAGGCCCACGAACCAGGGAAGATCGGGCCATCAGCAACAACGGCCTGTCCCTCTAATAAATTCGAGATCATGCGCTGACGGTTCAGTCCCAGCAGCAACGCGCGGCGCACGTTCGGCTCACCCAAAAACGGCACTTCCGGGTTGTTCAGGTTCAATAACACCATACTGATTTGCGGCATGCGGCTGGTGTATACAGCCAGGTTAGGTTGCGCCAGCGTTTCCTGAAGCACATCCTTGCTGATGCGGCTGATGCCCAATACTTCACCCTGCTCGTATGCATCTAGCGCGGCGGCAGACGATGGGAAATAACGAAAAACCACCTGCGGGATAAATGGCGGTTTGCCATAATAATCCTCGAACGCGGTCAACACCACACCGGTGATCTGACCCTGATCCAGGATCAGATGGTCGAACCGGTACGGGCCGCTGCCAACCGGATCAATGTTGAACTCAGCCGTCACCAGTCCACCCGGAGGCACGCCATCCAAAATATGTTCGGGTAACACGCCAAAGGTCAGGTAATCAAGAAACGGCGCGAAAGGTTCCGGGATGGTGAACTTCAGGTTGTTCTCATTCAACTTTGTGACTTCAACGTTTCGCCATAATTCTTTGATATCTTGCGGGAAAAGCGAGCCTTCGCTCTTGAGCATCTCGATCGTAAAGATGACATCGTCACTGGTGACCGGCGTACCATCGTGCCAGACTGCGTTTGGTCTGAGCGTGAAGTTGTAGATTGTGCCTTCCTCGTTCACGCCCCAGGATTCGGCCAGGTCAGTTTGCGGCAAGCCGCGCTCGTCGAAACGGATCAGGCTGCTGAAGATGAGCCGGTTCACGTCCCGGTCGGCCGGATTGTTCCAATCCAGAAGCGGATTCAAACGTCCCAGGGAGCCCACCAACCCCTCAGAATAGACACCGCCCGTTGCGGGCTGTGGCAAGACCTGTACTGGTCCCACCGGCTGCTGGGTGAACAGCAAGACACCCACCACAGCCAGGGTCAGGATCACAACCAGGATTTGCCAGCGTAAGCGTTTCATAAGCATAAAAAAAGAAAGGCCTTACCCGGTCACAGCACGATGAGCCGTGACCGGAAGCGGCCTTTCCACTGGGAAAACCACACTATCCAACTAAGAGGGTTGTGATTGCCAGCGCGAAAAAGATCACGCTCAATACAATAGTAACCCAAAACAGTGTACGCTCGATTCCACGGCGGGCCGTATATACGCCACCCGTGTCAGAGCCGGTCAAACCACCTAGGCCGGCCCCTTTACTTTGAAGGATGACACTTATGATCAAAGCCACCGAGGTTATAATCAACGCAATATCTAAAAATCGTTCCATGTGTAAGCCTCCTGCAAATTAGCGGGGGAATTATACCTGTGATAACACCTAATCGTCAACGCTAAGGATTCTATGCACGAAATCGTCGTCAACTTGCACATGCACACCCGCTACTCGGATGGCAGCGGCACGCACAAGGACATCGCCAATGCCGCCATGGGGGCCGGGTTGGACGCCGTCATCGTGACAGACCACAACGTATTGGTGCAAGGGGTCGAAGGATATTACCGCAGCGGGCCGCGCCGTGTCCTGCTCCTGGTTGGACAGGAAGTCCACGACCAGGCTTTGAAGCCGCAAAAGAATCACCTGCTGGTCTTCAACGCCAATCGCGACGTTGCTTCCTTCGCTCCCGATCCGCAACGCCTGATCGACGTTGTGCGTGAGGCGGAGGGTATGTCCTTCATCGCCCACCCTCGAGACGATGCAGCCCCGGCCTTTGGCGAAGGAGACATATCCTGGGAAAGATGGGATGTGACGGGGTTTACTGGTTTGGAATTATGGAATGGGTTGAGTGAATTCAAGACGTATCTCAAGAGCATATTTCACGCTCTCTTCTACGCCTACTTCCCGCAGTTCATCGGTCACGGTCCTTACTCGGACGTGCTGCTCAAATGGGACGAGTTGCTGCTGGATGGCAAACGCATCGTCGCCATCGGCGGTTCCGACGCGCACGCCTGGCCGCAAAGTTTGGGGCCACTTAAACGCGTAATTTTCCCTTATGAATTCCACTTCAATTCGGTCAACACGCACCTGTTCACCACCGAGCCGTTGACGGGAGACTCTGCCACCGACAAAAAACTGATTTACGAAGCCTTCCAACATGGACGCTGCTTCGTTGGCTACGACCTGGCCGCCTCCACCAAAGGCTTCATCTTTAAAGCGCAGGGGCGGGACAAGAATGTGATCATGGGCGAGGAGATACCTGCCAAAGGCGGCGTGACTTTGCAAATCCGCCTGCCAGGGTTGGCAGATTGTCGTCTCATCAAGGACGGGAAAGTGCTCAAGGAATGGAAGCGCCGGGAAAACTACACACATATCACTACTGAGCCGGGCGTCTACCGCGTGGAGGGTTATCGCCGTTATCTTGGGCGCAGGGTGGGATGGATTTTCAGCAATCCGATTTACGTGAGATAAAAGCGAACCTTGCAAAGGCTTCGAACCCTACAGATGCGCCTCAGGACAAGACTTAGTACGGTCTGATATAACGGAAGCAAGTCAGAATATCAGGAAATGAACCGCACAAAATCCCTATTCTATGGTAAACTCCCACCCGCTCAGGTACGTTTTACCCTTTACGGGCATAAATAAATCGTGCCTTTCCGCTCCCGGCTTTCCTACGGTATCGAACGGGAGCAAACCCATGGAAAGGAGGAATCCCTCATGCGTAATTATGAATTGGTTTGCATCATCCAGCCCGATCTGGATGAGACTGCTTTTAACGAAGTGGTTGACCGAGTAAAAGGTTGGATCGATGACGCCGGCGGCAAAGTTGACAAATTAGATGTGTGGGGCAAGCGCAAGCTGGCCTATCTTATCCAAAAACAGCGCGAAGGACAATATGTGCTGCTCAACGTCAACCTGCCCCCCGAAGCAGCCGGCGAACTGGAACGCAACATCCGCTTCCTGGAACCGGTAATGCGCCACATGTTGACCGCTGTACAGTAAACTTTAGAGAGTATTGAGTTCTCGGTTAATAAAAAAAGGAGTAAGCTATGAGCCGAGGTTTAAATAAAGTCATGGTAATTGGTCATCTTGGCAAAGACCCTGAGATGCGCTACACACCTTCAGGCCGCCCCGTAACAACCTTCTCGGTCGCAGTCAGCCGCTCGTGGAATACCGCGGACGGCGAACGCCGCTCCGAGACGGAATGGTTCAACATTGTGGCCTGGGGCAACCTGGCAGAAATTTGCAAGCAATACCTTCACAAAGGAAAGCAAGTCTATATAGAAGGGCGCTTGCAAACCCGTCGCTGGGAAGACAATGAAGGCCAGAAGCGCACCAGCGTGGAAGTCGTTGCAAATGAGATGATGATGCTGGGAGACCGTCGCGATAGCAGCAGCCAATCCCAGGAACAGAGTTCTGAAGAAAAGGAAGACCACTCAGAACCGGTGGCCGACGAAGATGAATTCCCCTTCTAAAGAAGGGATTAAAAAATTAACGGAGTAACAAATGGCTGACGATCGAAACACCCGCGGCAGGCCAGACCGCCGCTATTTCTCACGACCGAAGTTCTGCCAGTTTTGCTCAGACAAAGAGCAGACCATCGATTACAAAAAGGTAGATCTTCTCAAGCGTTTAATTACGGATGATGGCAAGATCCGTCCACGCCGACAGACCGGCACGTGTGCAAAGCACCAACGCGAAGTTGCCAACGCCATCAAGCGCGCCCGCCACATCGCCCTGCTGCCTTTCACGGGCAAATTCTGGGAAGAGGGTCGCTATTAGACCGACCCCGCGGCACAAGAGAAACCGGGGCATGGAAAACTCCCATGCCCCGTTATTATGTGTCAAGTGCTGCAACAAATGAAATTGCAGGATGGTGCGGTACAAGGAGTGATACATGGCACCAAAAGCCAGAGTACAAAGTAAAAAACATGTCGCCCGGCTTGAACGCGAACGGCGGCAAGTCAGGTTAATCAAAATCATTGCTATTGCCGTTGTCGCTGCAGTAGTTCTTATCGTGGCGTATGGCTTGCTGGATAACTTCTATCTGCAGGCACAGCAGCCTGTGGCTGAAGTGAACGGGGAGAAAATCACTACCAAGGAATTCCAGGCCCGGGTTGTCCTCCAGCGTAATGAATTGCTCAACCAGTATCTGCTTTATCAGCAATACCAGCAGTTCGGTCTTACCAGCGAAGATCAACTGGCCCAGATCGAACAAACTCTGAACAATCCAAGTATTGTAGGCCAGCAAGTGCTGGACTTTATGATCGGCGAGGCTTTGGTAAGGCAGGAATCCGAACGACGAGGCATCACTGTCAGCGAGGCCGAATTGGAAAGTTTTACCCGCTCACAGTTCCAGTTCTTCCCGGACGGCAGTCCTACACCTACTATTACGCCCACGCCTGTGGACATTACCTATCCGACCCTTTCGCCACAGCAGTTGGAACTTGTGACACCTTCCCCGGTTCCCACCGAAGGGCCGACCGTTACCCCGCCCCCAACCCCGACCCTCGATCCTGCCATCACACCCGAGCCTACTTCTACCATCGCACCGACACCGCTGCCCTCCCCCACAGCAACTCCCTACACCCTGGAAGGCTATCAGTCCCGTTTCGATGATGTGCTCACAAATATGAAAGAGATTGGTCTGACAGAAGCGCAGTACCGCCGACTCTTCGAGACCGGGCTGCTTCGGCAAAAATTAATCGAGGAAGTAACAACCGATTTACCGGCAGAAGAAGAGCAGGTCTGGGCGCGGCACATCCTGGTATCGGATGAAGAGACTGCCAACCAGGTCATTGAACGCCTGAACAACGGTGAAGATTTTGGCGCTCTGGCTCAAGAACTCTCCGAAGATACCGGTAGCGCCGAACTTGGCGGCGACCTGGGTTGGTTCGGCAAGGGACGCATGGTGCCTGAATTCGAGCAAGCCGCTTTCGGTCTCGCAGTTGGTGAAATCAGCGAGCCGATCGAATCGCAATTCGGATGGCATATCATTCAAACATTGGGGAAAACAACAGTTCCCTTGAGTGCCAACGCTCGTGATCAGGCACGTCAAACTGAATTCGATGATTTCATCGCGCAACAACGCGAAGAAGCGGACATCACGATCTATGATTACTGGGTCGAGCGTGTGCCAACCTCGCCAAACTTGCAAGAATTACAACAGGGACAAGTCCCTCAATAACATACACACCGCCGCTCGATTAGAGCGGCGTTTTTTTATACACCCACTTCAGTCTTATCTGGCGTTTAACAATACTGGTTATAATCCTTCCCGTGTTTCGGCGTATCATACACACCCTCGATCTGATTATTTACGTACTGCTCGGCGTTCTGCTTCTGACTGCCAGCAACCCTGTCGCTGGTAAACCCATAGAACGCGCGCACGCCTATACGCGGTCGATCGAATTCGACTACGTCAGGTGGAGCGTTAATGCCGCATTGCTCAAACTACAAAGCAGTGCGTTGGACCTGCCCGGCTACTTCACCCACGAGGACCGCAAACAGATTGTCATGCAGCACCTGTATCTGACTGAACGTATTCAGCAGGCTGAGGGTCAGCTAAACCTGATCTATGCCGACCCGAGTATCATCGATAAAGAAGCTGCTTCCGCCCACCTGCGCGGAGAGTTAGACAATATGTACAAACGCTATGAACAACTAACACCGCTGGCTGAAGCGACCCTGCAAGCGCAGGTCGGCGCAGTGCTGGCCGATCTCAATCTCACCAGCGGCGGGCAACCCGTTCCACCGGTCCTGTATCATTCCAGCCCGGTGCCGATGGGGCTGATCATTTCACCGCGCGATCACATCGAGCAGCTCACCAACATCTCTGTGCAACCCAACCTGAACGTTGACCGCCAAGTCGAGCTCGAAGAGCAAGTGGACACGGCGCTGGACGTTTCATCCCTGGTTGTGCCGATCGGCGGCGTGGGTGTGTATCCCACTATGGTGATGCGCACTACCAGCCTGCCCTGGCAACTGGACACAGTGGCCCATGAATGGACGCATAACTTTCTGACCTTGCGTCCGCTCGGATTTTTGTATGACGCTACTCCAGAACTCCGAACGATGAACGAGACGACCGCTTCCATCGTCGGGGGCGAAGTCGGATCGCTCGTCCTGCAGCGCTACTACCCCGAACTGGCCGACGCAGCCTCCCCACCCCTCCAGCTTGCTTCCGCTCATCCAGCCTCCACCCAACCTGACGGAGAAACGCCGCCATTCGACTTTCGCGCTGAGATGCACATTACACGCGTCACAGTGGACGAAATGCTGGCGGAAGGTAAAATTGAAGAGGCCGAAGCTTATATGAAAGCGCGGCGGGAAATTTTTTGGAAAAATGGCTATACCATCCGTAAACTGAACCAGGCTTACTTCGCTTTTTACGGCGCTTATGCAGATGTACCCGGCGGCGCGGCGGGTGAAGACCCGGTCGGCCCGGCCGTCCGTGCGCTGCGGGCGCAAAGCAGCTCGCTGGCCGATTTCGTAAACAGTATTTCATGGATGATCTCCTTCGAGCAGTTGCTAGCTACAATTCAGTAAAGCCAGACGGGAATAGACAAATCATGCAGAAATCATTTATATATTTCATATTCATCCTGTTTTTCTTACTGAGTTCCTGCGCGCCTCGAACCGCGCCCGCTACTCCCAGTGTTGTACCAACCGTGCCAACCCTCATCATCCCGACACCGGCACCCACCCAACCCGCCTGCGCCAGCCTGGATCTGGAACCCACCCCAGGGCCGGATTCGCCCTCATTGTTCTCACCCGTCAGCGAGGCGGACCATACACGCGGTCCGGAAGATGCTCCTGTGACCATCCTCCTTTACAATGACTTTCAGTGTACCGATTGCAATTATCTGCCTGTGGCGAAACAACTGCTTGAAAACCACCATGACGATGTGCGTATCGTCTATCGCTATTTCCCCTACAGTGCTTATTTCGATAAAGCCGAATTGGCCGCTCAGGCTGCGGAAGCCGCTGCCCGTCAGGGCAAATTCTGGGAGATGCACGACCTGTTGTTTGAAAGACAGGCGGAATGGGTCGATCTGCCGGCAGATTCTTTTGAGGACTGGGTCACGGCTCGGGTGGACGAGCTCGGGCTGGACCCTGCCCGGTTCACGGGTGATTTCAATAGTACGGAAACAGTTGAAAAGGTCCGAGAAGCTGCGGAGGAGGGCACCAGAATCGGCATTCCCAAGTTGCCCTTCTACCTGGTCAACGGGCAGATTTATAACGGTCCTACAAATTACGAAGCTTTCAACCAAGTCATCAACCTGATCAAATTAGGCGAGCGCCAGTACGCTGAATGTCCGCCCATGACAATCGACCAGGGCAAGCAATACTTTGCAACCCTGGAAACTGAAAAGGGACAGGTGGTGCTGCAACTCTATCCTGAGAAGGCCCCGTTCGCTGTAAACTCATTCGTGTTCCTGGCGCGTCAGGGCTGGTTCGATGGCATTACCTTCCATCGCGTGCTGCCGGGTTTCGTTGCACAGACTGGCGACCCCAGTGGAACAGGGCAGGGCAACCCCGGTTACATGTTCAACAATGAAATCGATCCATCGCTTAAATTTGATCAGGCCGGGATGGTAGGTATGGCGAATTCAGGGCCGGATACGAACGGCAGCCAGTTCTTCATCACCTATGCACCTGCACCAGACCTGAACGGAGGATATACGATCTTCGGGAGGCTGTTGAGCGGCATGGATGTGTTGGAACGATTGACGCCACGCGACCCGCAACCGGGCGTCAACCTGCCGCCGGGTGACAAACTCATCAGTGTCACCATCGAGGAGAGATAGCATGAATTCAAAACCGCGCAGCGCAGACTGGCGCTCCATCCTTCTGATCATCTTCGGACTGAGTGGAGCGTTATTGGCTATCACTTCGGCTATCGGAATTTTAGTCTTCATCGCCATCAATGAAGGTTTCTTTCTGGCGGCGGATGTTGCACCACTCACAACCATCCTGACCGCTAGTACTCTGATCGCAATCGGATTATTCCTGCTGCCGGTGACCTGGTTCAGCCTGCAACGCTTGCGCGGGAGAGATTTCGGCCCTTTGGTTCTGCCATCACTTCGTCCGTGGGAATGGGTCACCATTCCCAGCCTGTGGATACTTGTCATTACACTGGCAACGTTCTACTATAATGCGCCCGGGGCAGGCTGGTATGCACCGATCTTACATTTTCTCTCCATCGCATTACCAATTTATTTGGTCGTACGCCTGAGTATCAATCGCATATCGCTCGGATCCAGCCAACGCGTCTGGGGGGTTTTCGGTATAGGGTTGGCGTTCAGTCCACTACTGGCGATAATCGCAGAAATTACAATTATCGCTCTGGGGGTACTTGTGACAGCTATCTATTTGGGATTCAACCCCGGCATCATGGCAGAGGTCGAAGATTTGATCCGTCAAATCGAGAGCGCACCTGATATAGACAGCCTGGTTTACGTGGTCGGCCCGCTCCTTGACAATCCGCTCACGCTACTGACAGCCCTTACGCTCTTATCGTTTTTCGTCCCCATCATTGAAGAAACTGCTAAATCATTAGGCGTCTGGTTTGTGGCGGACCGGCTCCAAACCCCTGCACAGGGATTCGCCCTGGGTGTTTTGAGCGGCGCCGGCTTTGCACTGGCAGAGAGTCTCTCCGCCAGTCTAAGCGCAGACGATGCCTGGGCGGTCACACTGGGCATGCGTGCGGTCAGCGGCAGTATGCACATGCTGGCAACCGGTTTGTTCGGCTGGGGCATTGCTTATGCCCGTTTGGAGAAACGTTATTTCAGGTTGATCGGCATGGCACTACTGGCTATTCTGCTACACTCAGCCTGGAATGCAGGAGCAGTATTCTCGGTCGCAGGCGGAGTTAGCGTTATGCTGGCCATGCCAGATTTCGATTTTATTGGCACTCTCATGACGGTCGGTGGGGCGGGTCTGCTCTTTTTTCTGGCATGTGGTATGGTTATAGCATTCTTTGTGATCAACAGGCGATTACAGACCCCCTCCCCTCCTCCCCCATTTCCTGCGGAAACAGGGGAGGAGTCCGATACTTCTAATGAATTACCGGATGTTGGGGTAAGGTAAAATAACCTTATGCCCTGGAACACAGAATCCACCCACACACAGGCCGGCGATCTTGTCCAACTGGTCGGCTTGCGTCACAAAAACTTTATCTTTCCCCTCATTCCGGGTGGGGATTTTCAAACCCATCGCGGCGTGCTCAAACACGATGACCTGATCGGCCTGCCCTGGGGGACGCAGGTTTTCAGTCACCTTGGGGCGGCGTTTTTCCTGCTCCAGCCGGTCATTGCTGACCTGCTGCTTGACCTGAAACGTAACACGCAAATCCTGTATCCCAAGGATATCGGCTTCATCTTGCTCACTATGGGCATCGGACCGGGACAAAAGGTCATCGAAGCGGGAACAGGCTCCGGGTCTATGACGATCGCACTTTCGCATGCCGTCGGTCCGGACGGACATGTCGTCTCATACGAACAACGTGAAGAAATGCAGAACCTGGCGCGTAAAAACCTGAAACGGACCGGCCTCGATTCGCGCGTGGACTTCAAGCTGCGCGACATTCAAGAAGGATTCGACGAAACTGACGCAGACGCCTTCTTCCTGGACGTTCCCAATCCTTATGATTACATTGCACAGGTCCGGGCTGCACTCAAGCCGGGTGGTTTTTTCTGTGGAATCGTCCCCACGGCTAACCAGGCGGAACCGTTGCTGCATGCACTGCGCCGGAACAGATTCGCATTTCTCGAAATGTGCGAAGTGCTACTTAGATACTACAAACCGGAACCATCACGTCTACGGCCAACAGACAGGATGGTGGCTCATACCGGCTTCCTGATCTTCGGGCGGCGTATCGAGCCCAGCCGGGACCCTCGCGCGCAGGAATTGCTGGCAGAACAAGCTCCCCCGGATAATGATTAAAGCATACAGATTTGTTTCAGTCTGTATGTGATAAAGTTATATCAATGAAGTTCCCAAACCTGACTGAAAGTTACATCACGGAAAAACTGCGCGTCGCATGGGATGAGAATGAGGGAGGCGAAATATACAATGAGGCCGAAAACCCCGATAGCAAAGAACCAAAATGCGCCGCGGTGTTGATTCCGCTGACCTGGTTTGAGGATGAATGGCATTTGCTCTACACACGCCGCACGGACAAAGTCGAAACACATAAGGGACAGGTTTCCTTCCCCGGTGGGGCCTGCGATCCTGGTGAAGCGACTCCCGAACAGACCGCATTGCGCGAAGCTGATGAAGAGGTCGGCATTCAGCCACAGGATGTACGCCTACTGGGGCGCTTAGCACCCATGATCACCATCACCAGCTTCAGGGTCACACCTGTTGTGGGCGTGGTGAGTTGGCCCTATGCTTTCCGTGTGGAAAACGCCGAAGTAGCACGTGTTTTTACCATGCCCTTAT
>JBAVJG010000336.1:0-4415 GCA_049687655.1 Anaerolineales bacterium
TCTGATTGGGTAAGTATGACAGCTGCCTCCGAATCTTCAACCATGAAGGCGAGCCGACCCGATGGAAAAGATGGATCGAGGGGCAGATACGCGCCTCCGGCCTTGAGCACACCCAGCAACCCAACCAGCATTTCAATGGAACGGTTCACAAAGAGCCCCACCAATGTCCCGGGTTTGATGCCCTGAGCTATGAGAATTTCAGCCAGCTCATCGGCCTGTTGGTCCAGATCTTGATAAGTTAAACTCTCACTTTCAAATTGGACAGCGACCGTATCCGGCGTACGCTTCACTTGTCCCTGAATTAATTCATGGATACAAAGCTCACTCGGATAAACGCTTTGCGTTTGGTTCCAGTCAACCAGCGATTTTTGGCGTTCCGACTCGCTAGGTAAAACATAATTCGAGACCGGCGCTAGTGGATCAGTAACGACGTTCTGCAACAGAGAATGAAAATGTTCCAACATGCGCTGGATTGTAGCGGCGTCGAACAGATCGGTATTATATTGAAGCGCGGCGGCTAAGCCCTGTTCGGTTTCAGACATCATCATGGTCAGGTCGAACTGCGCAGGTTCGCCTCCAAGCGCGATGGATTCCAACGTCAGATCGCCCGCTAGCATGTGTGCACCGTCGAGTCCCAGCGCAAATGGGCTGAGTGCCTGAACCTCCGCCTGTTGTGCTTTTTGGAAGATAAACATGGTTTCGAACAGCGGCGGGCGGCTCGAATCGCGCTGCAAACCCAGTCGCTTGGCAAGCAGGGCAGGTGGATAATCCTGATGCTCAAAGGCACCCAGAGTGGTTTTGCGGACGCGCTGGAGAACCTCATTGAAAGTAGGGTTGCCTGAAAAGTCGGCACGGAGGGCGATGGGATTGATGAAATATCCGACCAAATCAGTCAATTCAGAACGACTCCGTCCCGCGCTCACTGAGCCGACCAAGAACTGTTCTTGATTCGAATAGCGATGCAATAAAGTTTGGAAGGCGGCCAACAAGGCCATAAATGGTGTGACACCCTGTTTTTGAGCAAGGGCTTTCAATTGGTTATAGAGTTCGCCATCCATGAAGAAGTGTTGCGAGTCACCGCGATAGGTTTGCAATACTGTGCGCTGACGATCGGTGGAGAGGTTCAACGCGGACAGTTCGCCGGAAAGTTCCTTCTGCCAATATTCCCACAACTTCTCACCATGTTGACTTTCTAGTATATCCTTTTGCCAGCGAACGTAATCCGAATAACGGGCTGAGAGCGGCGGCAATGAAATCCCTTTGCCGGTTTTGTTCGCTTCATAGAAAGCCAGCAGTTCGCGCGCCAGTACGGTCATGGACCAGAAATCGGTAACGATGTGATCCATCGAGAGCAGCAGGATATGCTCTGATTGTTCTTTCCTCTCAAGCAGCAATGCGCGCAATACGGGGCCGTTCTCCAAGTCGAAGGGGAGATGCGCTTCTCTGGCAAGCTTTTTACGCAGCTCATCATCATTCCAATTCGATGCATCCTCAATCCGGAAGAAGCCATCCATAGATGTATGCGTTCGTTGAACCGGCTCGCCATTCACGACATGGAACGTGCTGCGTAAAGATTCGTGTCGCGCAACCAATAGATTGAAGGCACCTTCAAAGGCTTGGATATCTAATTTACCAAGGATGCGAATTGCGCCAGCTACATTGAATGAGATCTCTTCAGGCAAGAGTTGGTGCAGGAACCAGAGCGCCTGCTGTCCGTATGAAAGCGGATTTTCATCAGAGGGCTCGCTCGAAACCATCAGAGGAAGTTCTTTCTCTGATACGGGGGTGCTCAAAGTTTCAAGCGCTTCTGTGACCAAACTGGAAATTGTCGGTCCCTGTAACAGACTCGCAATTGATAGATTTACACCCAGTTTGGATTCCAGAATGTTTTTGAGTTCCATTGCCATGAGCGAATCGAGGCCGATTGTGTCTAAAGGTTGGTTGATATCCAGTTGAGCATAATCCATTCCTAAAACGCGGGCGGCTTGTCTCTGGAGAAAATCTTCCAGAAAATTTTGACGTTTGCCCGGTTCAGTGTTCAATAGCGATTCATGCCCTTGCTCAATTGCGGGCAATCGCTGAGTTTCTGGCTCCTTGTGATCTTTGCGGTCGATGATTTCTTTTTTCCCATTGTTCGAATACGTCAGGGATTCTGTTTCGCGAATTGATGTGAGCGGCACAGTGCTCACTTGCCTTTCATTGGCAACCTTCTTTTTCTTGGAAGGCTCGAGCCAGTAACGCTGGCGTTCGAACGGATAATTCGGCAGGGGAACCTTGTGACGTGGATAGCCACGATCGAAACCACTCCAATCAACTTCTGCACCTTGGATGTAAAGTTTTCCCAGACTGTCCAGAATCGTTTGCCATTCATCCTGTCCTTGCCGCAGGGATGGTAACCAAATGGCTTCTGATTCGGGCAAGCAGCGCTGACCCATTCCAAGCAAAATTGGGCTAGGACCGATTTCAATAAAGGTGTCTGTGCCCAGATTAGCAAGAGCCTGCATCCCCTCGGAGAATCTCACTTCGGAACGGATGTGATCCCGCCAGTAAGGGGCGTTGGGGATTTGATCCGGTTCGAGGATACCGCCGAGCAGGTTTGAGCTTAGTGGGATGCGGGGAGTGTTGAACTGGATCTGCCTTGCCGTTGCTTCAAACTCATCCAAAATAGAATCCATGAGAGGGGAATGGAACGCATGCGAAACGGTCAGCGGCCTGGATGGTATCCCAAATTCCGTCAGCTCATCCAATATAGCCTGTATCGCAGAGCTTTCCCCGGAGATAACGGTGTTTTCGGGCCCGTTCGCCGCCGCGATGGAAACACGGTCTTGGTACGGTCCCAAGATATCCGCCACGCTGGATGCATCAGCAAATACAGCTGCCATGCCCCCGTTCTGGGGTAAGGCGCCCATAAGACGCCCACGTTCGGCGATCAGGTGCAGACCATCTTCTACGCTGTAGACGCCCGCAAAACAGGCTGCTACGTATTCGCCTACGCTGTGACCGAGAACAGCGTGCGGCTCAAGACCCCACGTGCGCCACATCTCTCCCAGTGCGTATTCGAAGGCGAACAGCGCGGGTTGCGTGTACGAGGTTTGATGAATGGTATCGTTTCCGTCGGCGAAGAGAATTTCGAGCAGAGGACGATCCAAAATGGATTCAAGGATCTGCGTACATTCGTCAAGCGCCGCGCGAAAGACGGGTTGTGTATCGTAAAGTCCACGTCCCATTCCGGGGTATTGCGATCCCTGGCCGGTGAAAAGGAAAGCGAGCTTTGGTTGTGCGCCGGGTTTTACGTTGCCAGTTGATACCGTAGTATGTGTACCGGTAATGAAATCATCCAACCCCGTTTTCAGTTCTTCTTGTGAACCGGCCTGAATTGCCAGACGATGTTCAAAATGCGAACGTCCTGTGTTGGCAGTGAAGCAGATATTTGCAACCGGCTGCCGAGTAACTTCCAAGAAATTACTTGTTTGCCGGGCTATTTCTCGCAGCGCAGTTTCAGTTTTTGCGGAAAAAGCAAGAATGTGACCAGGGCGTTCTAATTCTTTTGATGCTTCCGGAGCGATGGGTGGGGCATCGGAAAGAATGATATGAGCGTTCGTGCCACCAAAGCCAAAGGAACTGACGCCTGCAAAGCGCGGTTCCTCGCGGCGTTTCCAGGGTCGCAGGTAGGTGCCAATTTCAAGCCGCGAATCTTCCAGCGATAGATAGGGATTGATTTCTTTCAAGTGCAGATGGGGCGGAACGGCTTCGTTTTGAAGGGCAAGCACAGATTTGATCAACCCGGCGATGCCTGCAGCGGACTCCAGGTGGCCAAAGTTGGTTTTGACAGATCCAATCAATGTTCTGCCATTTACTTCCTCATCTTCAAGTACCGCGCGTAATGAAGATATTTCAATGGGGTCACCGAGCGGCGTGCCGGTGCCATGCGCTTCCACGTAACCAATCTGCCCCGGATCAACCTGCGCGTCCGTCAACGCCCGGCGGATGACATCTTGCTGGGCCAGGCCATTGGGCGCGGTCAGCCCGTTGCTGCGCCCATCCTGATTGACGGCCGAACCACGGATCAGCGCCAGGATGTTATCTCGATCGTTGAGAGCATCAGAGAGTCGTTTTAGCACCACAACACCACAACCTTCGCCACGTACATAGCCGTCGGCATTGGCATCAAATGTCTTGCAGTGTCCGTCAGGGGACAACATACGCGCCTGAGAGAAAGTGATGGTTAACTCTGGAGACAGAATGAGGTTTACGCCTCCCGCCAGGGCGAGGTCCGATTCGCCGTTTCGCAGACTCTGGCAGGCAAGGTGCGTTGCCACCAACGACGAGGAGCAGGCCGTATCCACGGCCATGCTAGGGCCGCGCAAATCGAAGACGTACGACAATCGATTTGCCGCGATACTGTGGGCATTGCC
>JBAVJG010000337.1:0-1641 GCA_049687655.1 Anaerolineales bacterium
GGTTGTTCCAATGCGGCCAGAAGATAATCCAACACATTCCAGGCTGCGATGGGTTGCACCCTGTTACGTAACCAGAATGGCCCGATGATAATTGGGAACCATTCCGCAATGTAGCGGATCATCTCGAAGGAAATACTGCCCGGCCCGACGATAACCCCGGCACGAAACTCCGTAACCGGCACGCGTCCTTTACGGAGAGTGGCACCGGTTTGGATGCGAGAGGACATGTGTTTGGATCCTGTGTTTTTTGGTTTGGCCAATCCTCCAAGATAGATGATGTGCTGTACACCAGCCTGCTCGGCTGCACTGACAAAGTTTTGCGCGGACTCGATTTCATGCTCGGTATAGCCATGGCCAACAGACATGCTGTGAATCAAATAATATGCTGTATGAACGCCTTCCAGTGCCTTGAGAAGTGTAAATGGTTGCAAAGCATCACCTTCGATGATCTCGGTCCGGTCATACCAGGCACGAGAGCTTAGTCTCTTCGGGTTGCGTGCCAGTGCCCGGACATAATAACCGCGCTCCAGCAGCGCTGGGATGAGCAACCCGCCAATATAGCCGGTTGCGCCAGTGACCAGAATCTGTTTATCATCCATAAGAATGTGCCAGCACCCGAGCTCGTGATGCCAGACGGTTCGTTAATCCATCGAAAATGAATTTGTGAAAGGGGTACATAGCATACCAGTACAGCAAACCGGTCACGCCGTGTACGTCAAAATAGGCGTTAACTCTGAGAAGCGTCTTACCATCCTCTTGTGGCAGAGATTCGAATTGTAGCCAGGCATCGCCGGGAACTTTCATCTCGGCCCGCAATCGCATCATACGGTTTGGTTCAATCACCTCCACGCGCCAGAAATCAAGGGATTCGCCAGTCCCTATCACGTCTGGGTGCCGGCGACCGCGCCGCAAACCTACCCCTCCGACCAGTTTATCCAACCAGCCACGGATCGACCAGGCCCAGTCCATGTAAAGCCACCCGCGATCACCGCCAAGTCCTGTGTAGGCGCGAAAGACTGGCTCAGGAGGAAGCTCGACCAGTACTTGCCGCTGCTCGATCATCAGGCCTTCTTCTACTGTAAAGGTATAAGGCTTGACATCTCCGGCTGTCGTCACCAGCGCATCCGACCAGGAGGTTTCTACCTTGTCTATTCTGACACGTCGTAAAGCCAGGTAGGTTGCAGTCTGGAAATCAAGTGGTTTGATTTGTGGAAAAAGCCTTTTTGCCAGGTCATCATGCACTACCAACTTTGCCCGCAAACCTTCGATGAACGGCAGTACAATGCGCCAGTGGATGGGCGTCACCATGTGAATCCAATAAGCGGAAAGACGCGGCACATAAAAAGGTGTTGGTATCAAAAAGCGTTTCAACCCGCGCTCTTTTGCATAGGCAAACAACATATCGGCATAAGTCAGTCGTGTCGCACCGCCGACTTCGATCAGCCTGCCCTCGCTCTCAGGGTTCTCGAGCGCGTCCACCAGATAGGAAAGCACGTCGCGGATGGCAATCGGTTGGGCCATAGAAAAGAACCAGCGGGGACAAATGAATAAGAATTCTCTTTCAGACAGGTAACGGATCATCTCGAAAAGCACACTGCCCGAACCCACGATCATACCGGCCCGGAATTCAGTCACTGGTAC
>JBAVJG010000338.1:0-5099 GCA_049687655.1 Anaerolineales bacterium
GCCATAGCCATGCGATATTCCGCGCTGGCCCATTCATCCGTCGCTTCGTGGAAGGCGTTGCGGGCGGCGGTTTCCAGGCCATCTGATTCGGTTCCATCCATGGCCAGCAGGGGGGCTTTGCCGTAACCGCCGAGCGCAAACCGGGTCCGCCCGGAAGGCCAACTCGCCAGCGCCGCGCAGACGATGGGTTTATCGGCCGGGGTGCGAGCCACGGATTCGAATGTCAGTTTAGCGTTGAGGGGGATGGTGATGGCAGTGATCAATTTTCCGCTCAAATTGTCATCACGCTGAGGCAGAAAGTTGCCAATCTCTATTTCTTCATCACCTGGCTGAATGCTTAGTTTGGCATCTAACGCCAGCATCGCAGTTGTAAATGTGGAACGTCCGTCCGCGGCGACCAGCGTTCCTGCTACAGTGGCAGCGTTGCGGATGTTAAGCGGGGCTTCTAACTTAAGGGCGGACTTTAGTGCATCTGGTGTGTGTTCGCTTTCAAGCAATTGCTGAAGAGTGACTGTAGCGCCAATTTCCAGGTTGTTTCCCTTTTTGTGTATGGTGCTCAACCCCAGGGACTGTAAGTCTACTGCTTCAACAGAAGAAGACTTGAGAGAAGAAAGAAGCGTCCCGCCGCCGAGGGGCAGGGTATCGGTTTGTTTGAGTAATTTAAGTGCTTCGGGCATCGTTTTTGGTCGATGATATGAAGTGATCATAAGCGCCTCCGATTTTTTCGATGTATTAAGTATACAGTGGATTTTTACTGCGGGAGGACCTTATTTGCGTAACAAAACAATGTTATTTCTCACCATTGTGGGTGAAGACTTCGAATGGCAACTCTTGTTGTACTTTATCCGAACTTGCATTAACCAAAAGAGCGACGCCTTCTAAGGTGTCGCTCTCTTGTACAAGCACAGAGAGAAATTTATCCGGGCGGCTCGACACTCTCAATTTCTGGCAGCAAGAACTCATCCTTCAGAGCCTGGACCAGGATTTCGAACTCGCTGCCATCCCAGTAATGACCCTGGAAACGCCAGGCGGGCTGGATGTATACAGGTTCGGCGGCTGGGTCTGGTATAGCATAGCGTTGATTGGGAGTGAAATAAACCAGTTCTACACTTTCGATTGTGGAAGTCAATTCTGCGGGCATCTCTGGAAGTTCGGCTTCATCCATCACATACGGTTGGTTAGCAGTGACATCCATTTCTACGGGTTCGCCACTCTTTGGGTTGATCGCCATACTGGCGCTGACAACCTGAAGGACAGGATAGCCTGCAATTGTCTCGTTAGGGAGTACCAATGCTTCCATCAGGACCTGATCACCTTCATTACCGATCAAGCCGCCGTATGCGTTCGCTTGCGCATATGTTTGACCATCTTCGGTTGTGAATAACGTAATCGTTTCACCTTGAACGGTTGTGATGTTCTGCGTTCCCTTAAAAATCTGGAATTGCAGATCAGGATACGGGATCTCGAAACGCTCCACATTTACGACAGGGATTTTCATGCCGAGGTCTGTAACGTAACGCTCTACTGTACCCCAGATCTCAATTGGCAGATTGTTACGAGTCTGAAGTTCGTCGAGACCGTCTCCTTCGAGTCTCATAAGCTGGTACTGATTTTCCCTTTCTTCAACTTGCAATCTGTAGTCGACACTTTGGCTACCATCCAGCTTGTTGGTAATTGTGACCGTCAAGGTTCCGCGTTGGCCGTCAAGAGTCTGGCCAACAAGTGACGTTTTCTCCTGCGCATCAGGAATGACGAGCGTTTGGCTAATGAAGATAGTCGCTTCAGCGAGACCGTTGGCCTGCATCAACTCATCGACGGTTGTTCCGTAGGCCTCTGCGATCCCGCTCAGGGTGTCGCCTTCCTGCACAATGTATTCGCCTGTTCCAGCGCTTGCTTCCGACTGCGCTTGTGTCGTTGGCAGCGGAACGGGTGTGCCCGTCAAGTTTGGTTTGTAGAAGCCCGAACCGCCTCCACCTCCACCGCCTCCACCTCCGCCTTGCATGCGGGTGTCTATGGATTTCCACTCAAACACATCTCCTTGTGTAACACCTAGAACGAATGCGTTTTCCAGCGGGATGGGAAGGTCCGCAGGCACATCGGGAAGCACTAATTTGAGACCGTCGATTGTGTTGAGTACAACGCGATCACCATCGCGCTGGATGGTTCCTTGCGGGCCATCTTCGTAGCTATCATACACTTGCCAGTTTTCAACATTGAATACTTTGTTCCCGTTTACGGTTTGGAATTGACCTGTCGCTTCGACAAATGTATTTGGCGTGGACTCAGCCAATCCTGCCAGATTACCAGTAGCCTGGTATCCATCAAATGTAACCAGCGGCGGGCCGCCTTCGGCAGATTTGATCGAATTGAGCCAGCCCCAAACCGTGACCGTCTGGTTTTCGGGACGCGGACGGTACCAGGTTTGAACGGGTGCACTGACAGAATGCGCGCCTTCCAGAATGCCAGCAGTTGTATTTGGATCGAGTACCATTTGCAGGGCTTCTTCCGCGGTGATCACTTCGAAGTTGTCGACTAGGGAATAGGTTGACAGGCTGGCTTCTACCGCTACAATATCTCCATCCGCGAAACGGAATAAGAAGCCAGCGGCGCTAAAATGATTGTGGTGTATGGCAAGCCCCTCTGGTGTGAGTGGCAAAGCATAGTAGCCATCGTGAAATTCCGAAGCCTCAACTTTGTAATCAAAATCGAATCCGTGTGAAAGCAAGAAATTCTCGATCAGATTCTTCGCTATGTCTGGATCGATCATTTGTCCATTCGCATTGTTGTTCCAGCGTGGATAATCCGGGTAATACGAAAAGTACAGGTTCGAGCGGACTCGCAGGCGTTGGTTTCCGTCTACGATCAGGTAATCGGTCTGTTCGCTGCCGCCTAATTCGGGAGGCGTTTCGTAGATTTGTCCGTTCATGCCGAATTGCGCTGCCAGCGCGCGCGCAGAATCCAATGTGGCGTGACGATCTAATTGTGCTTCGTAAAGCCCTGCCTGGGCAGGCGCTTCTGGCATGGAAGCATTCAGGTACAACTTCATCCCGCGCCAGTCATATTCTGTCCCGCTTGGGGTAGGAATTACATCAATCTGATCCTGTATATCTGGCGCTGACATAGTTCCCGGTTTCCACTGTAGTTTATCGAGCTGGAAATCAGATCGTGCACGTCCGCTGGGAAGATCTGCTAACAGTACAGGTGACAACACAGTTGTTGAAGACGATTCGCTTGTAGCCAAATCCAACAGGAATATTTGTTTGTTGCTTATATATGCCAGGCATTTTCCGTCAGAAGAAATTGCAGGTGCGTATGCTGATTCGGCTAGTTTGATCAACTCACTATTGTCTATGTTAGCAAAATATACAGCGCGATCTGAAGCATTCCTTCCAAATTCGAACACAAGGCTTTTTCCATCTGGTGACCAACTCAAGTTTGCAGAGTCCGGGATAGATGAACCTGATCCTTTAGGAATCGGTAAACTGGCGATCGCAAACTTGTCACCATTTCTTTCCACAACAAGGCGGGCTTCCCCTGAATCTCTGTCCATCTCGATGTATGCCAATTGTGAGCCATCTGGTGACCATGCAAAGCTGCCTTCATTTTCAACCAGAGCGCTGATTATCGTGATTTGTGCGCCATCCACCGAAGCTTGAAACAGCCCTGCTGAAGAGGCGTCTGCTCCATAGAACAAGATACTTTCACCATTTGGAGCGAATTGTGGTGTTTCAAAAAACTGCACGGGAAGGTCGATCTTGGTTATTGAAGTTCCATCTTTCGTTAGAAGATGCACTCTCGTATTTTTGCGGATCTCCCAGGTAAGCAGTTGATCACCATCACTCGACCAGGCTGCCCCCATCAGGTATCCTAATTCTGAGTCAGACAAAACTGGTTGGAGCAGATCCCCTGCAGTATCTGCTAAGAATATGTTGCCACTGCCTCTGGTAATGCCGACAATCGCCAGGTCTCTGCCATCTGGTGACCACGAGAATGAACGAAGTTCGCCAATATTTTCTTGTTCATCAAGCTCTGTAAAACCAGTTTTATCGGGGTTGCTTAGGAAGACAGAATAATCATGTGCGACAGTTAATTGTCCCTGACAAATATTTCCCACCTTGACATTATCTTCGAACGAGATGTTCGGGTCAGGTGTTCCGTTTGTAGCGGGCAATTGTTTTGGCATTAGAGAGCGCACGCCCCAGTTCAATAGAATTACTGCACTGAGAATCAGGATAGCCCACCCCAGGGATGGGAGAAATTTTGTCTGCCACCCGAGGGCGAGACTCGCTTTGCTCTTATGCGTTTTCACCAACTCTGATTCCAGTTTAGCCTGGAATGCTGGGGGAGCTTGAATATCTTCTGCGAGTGATTGTAATTTTTGGGCAACCGGCTGTTCGTCAGCCGGGATTTGGTTCAGGAAATCTTTATTCATAAATCACCTCCAGGGCTAGGGAGGTACGAGTCCGCAGGTCATTGAGACCGCGTGAAATGAGCATTTTTACGGCAGCTTCGCTTTTCTTGAGGACGCGACCTGCTTCGGCAGGCTTCAGTCCGCCGAAAAAGCACAGGATGAGCGCTTCAGCCCGCTCGGGACTGATATGTTTCAAAGCCTGGTGGACTTGATCCATTTGCAGACGCCGGGCAGCTGCTTTATCAGTCGGCAGGCTGGGGGTCGGGATGTGATGCGCCGCCTCCAACGGGACCTCGGGCTTGCTCCCGCGGAAAAACATCGCTCGTTTCCGGGCTGCGATTCCCATAATCCAGGCCCCAAACGATCCGGTCCCCCGGTAAGAGCGGATGCCCTCCAGCGCAGCCATGAAGGTCTGCGAGGTCAGGTCTTCCGCGTCTTTGACGTTGCCGGTATGTGCCATGTGATAGCGATAAACGCTGGTAACATGGCGACGGTAGAGCTCAGCAAACGCATCCGCATCAGTGCGAGCCAGTTGTGCCAGATGGGCATCCTCACTGAGAGGCTGTTTGGTTTGGATATTCATCAGAGTGCTCATAAACCTCCTGTAACGTCGTGCGCACGTTAATATGTTGCAGGAGGTATGGACAATGTAACAGGGAAATTATGCTTAAAGGGATATATGATTTAC
>JBAVJG010000339.1:0-13089 GCA_049687655.1 Anaerolineales bacterium
TGGCCGCCGCCTCGATCACCAAGCACACAAATGCTATCGCTGTCGTTGTTTCAGAGAGCTCCATCGTACGCATCTTCGATGATGGGGAGATCGTATCTGAGATCATCCCGGAATTGTGGATGTTCAAGCGTTATGGTCTGCATCTCAAAGCCCCCTATTCCACCCGTACCGCCGAGCAAATGACTATTGCCAGCAAAAGGAGAAACAACGAAGAATAATCTATGAGAGAGATGGATATTGCCACCCCTTGGGCTCGATCACAACAGGAGATGCTTGAAGCACTGAGAGTCTCAGAAGATGATGGCCTTGATGAGCAGGAGGTCAAAAAAAGGCGCGAGCAGTACGGTCACAACCGACTGCGCAGTGCCAAGAGTAAAAGCGCCTGGACGATCCTGGCCGAACAGTTCAAGAGCCTGCTAGTTGTCTTGCTAGCTATGGCAGCCGTCCTGTCTCTGGTCTTAGGTGAATTGATCGAAGGCATTGCTATTTTAGCCGTCATCTTCATCAATGCCGGCATTGGATTTTTAACCGAATTGCGTGCTGTGCGCTCGATGGAGGCCCTGCAGAGCCTGGGTAGTGTCGAAGCGAAGGTCCGGCGGGGCGGACGGGTAAACAGAATCCCGGCTGAAGATATCGTTCCAGGCGACATTGTTGTACTGGAAGGCGGCGACGTTGTGACCGCCGACCTGCGTCTGACGGAGGCCTCCAAACTCCAGGCAGACGAATCAGCCCTGACCGGGGAGTCGCTACCGGTCAGCAAGCAGGTTGAGGCGCAGGAAGAAGCGGCGACCCTGGCTGAGCGGGCGAGCATGCTGTACAAAGGCACAGCAGTCACGCGCGGCTCTGGCCAGGGCGTCGTCGTTGCCACTGGTACAGGCACCGAATTGGGGCATATTTCCTCCCTGGTCGAAGAGGCCGAGGAAGAATTAACACCGCTGGAAAAACGACTGAATGAACTCGGTCGTAAACTGGTTTGGATCACCCTCATGATCGCCGCTGTGGTCGCAATCGCTGGTATCCTGGCTGGAAGAGAAATCTTACTGATGATCGAAACGGCTATCGCCTTGGCAGTGGCTACCGTACCCGAGGGCTTGCCCATAGTGGCGACCATCGCCCTGGCGCGAGGGATGCAGCGTATGGCTCGCCGCAATGCGCTGATCAATCGTCTCTCGGCGGTCGAAGCGCTGGGGGCTACCAATGTGATCTGTACCGACAAAACTGGTACCCTAACCGAGAACCAGATGACTGTTGTCGAGATGGCCCTGGCAGGAGCAGATATCAAGGTTAGCGGTGAGGGCCTGCAAACTACCGGTGATTTTTCGCAGAATGGGAAAGCGATTGACCCGTTGGAGCACAAAGTGCTGCACAGAACTTTGCAAGTGAGCGTACTGTGCAACAATGCCGAGATCAACAAATCGGATGATGAGATCAAAACCATTGGTGAACCGCTGGAGGTGGCCTTGCTCGTGGCTGGCCTGAAGGCTGGGATCGTGCGAAACGAGCTTCTGGATGATTGGCCTGAAACAAGAGAGGATGCCTTTGATCCCGATACCAAGATGATGGCTACCTTCCACAGAGAGGACGGCGCTTATCGGATTGCCGCCAAGGGCGCGCCGGAACCTGTGTTGGAAGCCTCAACCCAAGTCCTCACAGGAGAGGGAACGAAAGGCCTGGATGATGATGAACGCCAATTTTGGGTTGATCGCAATGAGCAGATGGCTGAGGAGGGCCTGCGCGTATTGGCTCTGGCCACCAGGGTCACCAATGATGCGGAGGCCGATCCCTACGAAGGCCTGACCTTCTTAGGGCTGGTCGGTTTGCTTGACCCGCCCCGCGAAGAAGTGCGCCCTGCCCTGGAGGCCTGTGTGAAAGCCGGTATCCGTGTGGTGATGGTGACCGGCGATCATCCGGTCACGGCACGCAGGATCGCCCAGGCTGTCGGTCTGGTAGAGAGCCAGGATATCGATATCATTCATGGTCGCAATCTCGGTCAAAGGGACGAGTTGTCTGAGCAGGAGCGCCAGCGCGTTTTGAAGGCGCCTATCTTTGCCCGTGTCAGCCCCGAGCAGAAGCTGGACCTGATTGCCATCTATCAGGGTGCTGGTCACGCCGTGGCGATGACCGGCGACGGCGTCAATGATGCCCCGGCGCTCAAGAAGGCCGACATCGGCGTAGCAATGGGAAAGAGGGGGACACAGGTTGCCAAAGAAGCGGCGGATATGGTTCTGCAAGACGACAGCTTTTCGAGCATTGTGGCTGCCGTAGAACAGGGACGGGTGATTTTCGATAATATTCGCAAGTTCGTATTTTATCTTATGTCGTGCAATATCAGCGAGATCGCCGTGATTACCCTGGCTTCGTTGATCAATGCACCTCTACCGCTTCAGCCGCTCCAGATACTGTTCCTGAACCTGGTTACAGATGTGTTCCCGGCCCTGGCATTGGGCGTGGGAGAGGGCGAAGAGGCCATCATGCATCGTCCACCTCGCAACCCCAAAGAACCGATTCTGACCCGCCGTCACTGGATCGAGATGGGCGGCTTTAGCGCCCTGATCACATTTTCCGTGCTGGGTGTCATGGCTTTGGCTCTGCTAGGCTTCGGGATGGAACGCGAGCGGGCAGTGACGATTTCCTTCCTGACACTGGCTTTTGCTCAGCTATGGCATGTGTTCAACATGCGTGACCGGGGAACCGATTTTTTGAATAATGAAGTCGTACGCAATCCCTGGATCTGGGGCGCACTGGTATTGTGCACAGCCCTGTTGATGGCGGCCGTCTATGTACCGGGACTGAACACGGTGCTCAAGGTAGTTGATCCAGGTCTGGCAGGTTGGGGGATTGTATTAAGCGCCAGCCTCCTGCCGTGGCTGGCAGGACAACTCTTCAAATCATGGCAAACGGATACAGCAAAATAAGCTAAAGGAGGCACCTATTTTACAGGTTGCAGACCTTTATAGAACCGAACTAACCATTCTATGGGATGTGATCCTGGCGATGCTGTTTGGCGCAATTATTGGAGTCGAGCGCGAGTTCAAAGACAAACCTGCTGGTCTTCCACCCACATGGTCGCAGGCGCTGCCGCTTTGCTTGTGGCGCTTGGAGATGTCATAGCTACCTAATTCCAGTCTGATCTGGTCTCTCTCGTGGCCTTTTCGATGGCCTCCGTATCCAGGGGGTTTGAGTGTGTGCATGTCCAGCACCCGCGCATGGATACCGTCGTTATTGAGTTTGTCGGCAGTTTCCAGTGCAGCGGCTACCATCAACCCGCAGGCGATGATGGTCAGATCGTTCCCTGCACGCAGTTCATTGGCCTTGCCGATCTCAAACTCGGCACCATCCTCATAAACTACTGGTACTTTGTCGTCCTGTGCGCAGATAGACCGGTCCTTCGTGCGCGAACATGGCACGTGTGACGGCTCAAGCGCCAGGAGGTATCCAGCAACACCTCCATACTGCGATGAGTCATCCCTTTTCTTTTATTTGTTCTTTCATTCGGTTATCCTTCTACAAGCTCAACTATTGGTTTATCTGTTGTGCTTTTAAGATCGTTTAAGTCCATCAATGAAGCCTCCAGGTTGCACAAGTTTTCGCTGATTTCCCAGAGCCGCTGTGCTGCTTCCCGGTCATAGGAGGCCTGAGAAGAGCGTACAGCTTCTTTATCGATAAAATATTGCCCCGTGACGCCTTTCACCTGGGGTGAACTCGCCAGGAAAATCGGAGTCTCTGCCCCTTCCTCGGGTCTCTTGGCGGACAAGAAGTGGACTACATTCATGAGGATACGTACCAGCCAGTTCTGTTTTCCCAGGTGGGTATGTACAAAACCGGGGTGCAAGGCATTGACAGTCACATCTGCGCCCTCCAGCCTGCGGGAGAGTTCATAGGTGAAGAGCAGATTAGCCAGCTTGGATTGACCATAGGCCCCCAAGGCGTTATAGCCATTTTCAAACTGCAGGTCATCAAAGCGCATCTTCTCGCCACGGTGCGATTCCGAGGCAACGTTCACGATCCGGGCAGATCCTGCGGCCAGCAAAGGTTCCATCAATAATAAAGTGGTCATGAAATAGTTCAGTTGGTTCAGTGCGAAGGTCATTTCGAAGCCATCCACGCTTTCCTCGCGATTAAGAAAGAAACCGCCGGCATTGTTTACCAGTACATCCAGATGGTCATGTTGATCCTTGAACGTTTCAGTAAACTCACGGATATCTTCTTGAGACGAAAGGTCTACCAGCATGAAATCAGATGAATTTTTCCCGGTAAACGTGTTTATCCGTTGTCTGGCGCTCTCGCCGCGACCGCGATGGTGGCTTGCAATCACCACAAAAGCGCCCATGGATGCCAGGCCGCGCGCAACATAATAACCGATGCCGCGACTGGCACCGGTAACCAGGCATATTTTTCCTTCCATATCATTCCCTATATCCATAATTATCTCATTCATTTGTCATTACTCCGTTCTACCTGTTAAACAATTTATCCAAAAGCGACATCCATCACCATCACAAAAATCATTACCCCCGCTGCGAATGCCAGGGCATAAGGTAGCAAGTTAGACTTCCAATACAGTCTCTTCAGCCCTCTCGGCCAGTTCTGTCAAATCACCATCCGTGAAGAGTATGTTTTTCAAGATGTTGCGCCATTTTGGAGTACGGCGCAGCAGAAATTCAAGGTCCATGCCAAAATGGATGAACTCCTCTTTTTGCGCATGTGACATGATGCCACGCGCGTCACTGTCTTTCTCGACTTCCAGCCGTTGCGCATACCACCCGATCGCTTCTGCTTCTTCGATCATGGACTGCATCAGGCGCGCAAATGTGCGCGTCTCCTGAGATAACTCCTCAGGTGGTTCGTGATACTGGTCAAAACCCATCATATTCTCCTCTCTGGTTTTGTAATGTTAATTATTTCCAATTCGTCTTCGTCAATAAATTTTCAGGTGTCACGTAGTTGTACTTCGTCTAACTGCCAGGGCACACCGCATCCCGGTATTCCCGTTCGTCGCGATCACGAAAGCCGTTTCATCCCGGCGGGCCGCGACGAGCGGCCCGAACGGGATGTTTCGCGAGGGCGAAACTTCCTTCGGGAAAGAACGTCAAGTCTTAGCGGTCTTAGCGTGCCTGGCGGTTCATGTCAGATATGCCCAAAATCTTCCAGGCGAACGATGATCTTTTGCACGCATTCCAATGGGGAATTCTCTTCTGTATCTACAATGATTGCCGGTGCCTTCGGTTCCTCATACAGTTCCTGTACACCCGGGAGGTGCATGGTTTTCGATCCCAGCGCTTTTTTATAAATTCCCTTTTGATCGCGTTCCATACAGGTGTCGATGGAACAACGTACATAAACTTCAATAAATCGGGGTAAATATTCCCTGGCCCGTTGTCGATAAATCAGACGATGAGCAGTTGCGGCAAAAATCGTATTGACTTCATTCTGTACCAATAATTTACCAATAAAAGCCAACACTTCGTAAAACCAGTCACGTTCATCCGAGCTGTATGTGGGGTTTGGTGTAAGGACCTTGCGCAATTTGTCCGAATCCAGCACCTGCACGGGCAAACTGCGCCGTTCAAGTTCTTCGGCCAAAAGGTTCGCAATTGTTGTTTTACCGGATGCAGGTAGTCCAGTCAGCCAGAGAGCGAAGGCATCCATTATACGGTTACTCCTAAATAGCTGTTGACTTGCTCAGGGTTAAACCAATCCACTTCCAGGATCGTTTCGATAAACTCAAACAACTTCTGGCGGGTTTCATTACCCAGATCGGGATACCAGACAGGATGAGCCAGCACCAACGCGCGCCAGGCAAAAAATGGCTGGACAATTTCATTAATTTCCATGTCCTGTGTGTTTTGGAGATATTGCTCCCAGAACAGTTCGAAAAGCACGCGATACGCGCCATGCAACGCGCCTTCCTGTTGCAAAGAGAAAAAGAGGAAGTTGATGCTCATCGCACTGACATCATCTGCCGGTTCCCCAAATTCACCGCGACTGCGATCCAGGACAACGAACTCATTATTTACATCGAACAAAATATTCCAGGGATGGAAATCCCCATGCACCTGACTCAGGCGCTTCGTACGCCCTTTTAGCTGCCAGCGCCAATCGATTAATTTCTTCTCGATGGCTTTCAACCGGTCTGGCGACGCAATAGCAAAGTCTCGCGGATAACTGTCGATCAGTCCCATAATGCCTTCGCCGTGACCTAACAGATCTCGGATACAACGTCGGTACAAACTGGGACTATCCTGCTTAACTGAGTGAATGTCCACAAGATAATCGGCAAGCGCCAGAACACGCTCCCTGGTTTCAGGAAGCAGTTTGTCGCCGGATTTCAATTTCTTGAGGTCCTCCGCAAAAAGCCTGCCCGACTCGAATTTAGTGACCAGAAAAAAATCTTCCGTATCGTCCAGCGGTTTCATTTCTCCGCCCCGAGTAAAAGCACCTACTCCCAGGGCGGTGATATGTTTTGGTAGTCGGTTGAACGAATCAAAATCTAACAAAATGCTTTGCGCACGGTCTGACCTTCTTTCATGCCCATACTTGTCAGGGCGGACCGTATGAAGCACCAATCTCTCACGCGTCCCTTTGACGTCGACATCGATCAACAAGGGAACGCCATACCCGAATTCCTTGATATCTTTGTCAGGATGGGTAAATTCCCTGACTTCAACTACTTCGATGGCTGTTTTGTATACAGTTTTCAGGTAATTTTGCAAGTTTTCTTTGTTGAAAGGAATGTTTTTATTCATCTGGTTTTGCATCCTCGCGAGGAGATTCCGGATCCAACTCCCAACGGTTGCGATCTCGTTTGCGTATTTTCTCCTCGCCCCGCAGGGGTTCATCATCGTTATAGGTCACACCCAACGCCTGGCCTAATTCATCGACAACATCCTGATCGGGCGTCGGGGTGGTTCCGCCCACGGCTTCCTCGCCTGCCACGTTGGTTGACTGCCAATCGGCATCCAGGTCACCGCCTGAAAGTTCTGGTGATTTTGAATGGTATTCTTCCAATTCCTCTTTCATTTCTTTTCGCCCACCTGTAGCGAGTTGCTGACGATCTTCGAAAACTGTTTTTATCTCTTCATCCTCGGTGTACTGACCCGACTCTTCAGCTACCGCGTCGGCGTGTTCGTCTGCGGCGATGCGGTCCATGCTGGTTTCCTCTTCGAGTAAATAATTGTCTCCCGAACGGTCGCCTGTATCTACAGGAACGACTTCATCTACCTTGCCCGCATCCTCCGCAAGGGGAGTTTTTTCACCCGTGTAAGGGTCAACTGCTTCGTTCTTTCTTTGTGTTTTATCTTTTGCCATGGAATGTCACACCTTCCTATTTCTGCCCCCAGATCGATTACAGTTCAAATTCTTCTATCCACTTAGCAGATACTGATCCTTGCGTAAATATATGAAATTCCGCGTTATTTTTGCCAGGAAAAACGAATGTTTGGGTTCAAATATTTACGCAGCACACAGCAATTGCCAGTGTGGGTTTCATTTCTTCCTATTAATTATGTTAAGATGAGTAGGCTTTCCGGTCAATGTGCCACGATACATAAAACAGATACACATTCCGGTATATTGCCCCACCGTTTTTCAACTCCATTCTTATCTTTCCCTTTCGATTTATTACCTGTCTTGCTATTCGGGAGCGTTGACCTCTTACAAACAATGACCCCCGCAATAGCATCTATACTATCAGGAGTTACGTAGTTAAATGAGAGAAGCCCGAGAATAAGGGCGCGTGCGCAACACGCGCCCTTATTCTCGGTAACCTTTTGCAAACTGCGTAACTCTACTATTTTAAACATAGCATAAAGGTGGTAGTATGTTTATATATCATAATGCTCACCAGGATATAAATTTGGATATACTTGAACTATTCAACCAATGGTTTGCCCGTAGATATACCCAAGTTTATGCCTTTCTCGTGTGCCATGATATATATCCCTTACTTTCCCTGCGTGTTATTGTTTATTGAGTGGAAATTTATGGGTTATATTATTGGAACGAGATAACCGGGCACCATGTTCTTCCGCATAAAGTTCTCTTAACCTGGTGCTTAATTGTCAATAAGGACATTGCCCGAACAATATCCTAAGATTGATGCAGGAGTTTTTATGCAGACCAGTGGTTTATGGCCTTTAGGCGTTTATTTCATCCTGGTGGTTTTGCTGCTTGCTGCGATGTTGTTTATTTCCTATGTTCTTGGAGAAAAACACAAAGAACATGCCACGGATGAACCATACGAAGCCGGTGCGCCTATTATCGGTTCAGCGCGCCAGAGACTGACAGCCAAGTTCTACCTGGTGGCTATGTTTTTCGTCATCTTCGACCTGGAAGCAGTATTCATCATATCCTGGGCTTTAGCTGCCCGTCCGCTGGGGTGGGCGGGCTATATTGAGATTTTGATATTCATTGGAATTCTGCTGGCCGCCCTGGTCTATTTGTGGCGGCTGGGCGCGCTCGATTGGGGCACACGAGACACATAGGAGATTTGATCTATGCGATGGTGGTTCAGTAAACCCGAGGACGAGACTCCTTCTGAAAACGGCGAACAGACTTTCGGTCAGATGATGAGTCGGATTTTCATGATGGCGCGGCTACAGGATTTATTAGCCTGGGGCCGCAAGAATTCGATGTGGCCCTTCAACTTTGGCCTGTCCTGCTGCTATGTGGAGATGGCTACAGCCATCACCAGCCGCTATGACATCGCCCGCTTCGGTGCAGAAGTCATTCGTGGCACGCCGCGCGAAGCCGATGTAATGATCATCGCCGGCACGCCCTTCGTCAAGATGGCGCCCATCATTAAACGCCTGTACGAGCAGATGATGGAGCCGCGCTGGGTCATCTCGATGGGCTCGTGCGCCAACTCCGGCGGCATGTACGACATCTATAGCGTGGTGCAGGGTGTGGACAAGATCATCCCGGTCGACATGTATGTGCCAGGCTGCCCGCCCCGCCCGGACGCCTTCATGGAGGGGCTTGTGTTGCTCTCGGAGAGAATTGGCCAGGAAAAGCGGCCGCTAAGCTGGACAATCGGTCCGCAAGGCGTGGTCAAACCGGAGAAAACTTCCCAGCGTGATAAGAAGCGTGACACTCGCAAACAAGTGACGAATTTGCGACCACCCGATCAGGTGTAAAGGTGCAGGATATTTTCAAAGAACTAAAGGATAGATTCGGCGAGACCGTTTTGACGACCCAGCCGACAAAGGACGAAATCCCCACCATTTGGGTTTCACCGGGCCGGACTCCCGATGTACTCGCTTACCTTAAAAACGGCATTCCCCAGCCTTACAAGATGCTCTACGATCTGACCGCTATCGACGAGCGCACTCGAGAACATCGAAACAGCCAACCTGATGCCGATTTCAGCGTTATCTATCATTTGCTGTCTTTCGACCGCAATCAGGATGTGCGCATCAAAGTGCCTTTGAAGGGTGAGTATCCATCCTTGCCCTCGATCACCGAAATCTATTCCAACGCTAACTGGTACGAGCGCGAAGTCTGGGATATGTTCGGAGTCAATTTTGAAGGCCACCCGCACATGGAGCGCATCCTGATGCCGCCAACCTGGGAAGGCCATCCACTGAGAAAAGAACATCCTGCCCGCGGCACGGAACTGGGACCCTTCCACCTGTCCCTGGAAAAACAAGAGCGTGAGATGGAAGCTCTACAATTCCACCCTGAGCAGTGGGGCCTGGAACGTCACGGCGACGACACCGACTTCATGTTCCTGAACCTGGGCCCGCAGCACCCCGGCGCACATGGCGTGCTGCGACTCATCCTGCAATTGGATGGCGAAGTCATCCTGGACGCTGTTCCGCAGATCGGCTTTCATCACCGCGGTGCGGAGAAGATGGGTGAGCGCCAGACCTGGCATACTTACATCCCCTACACCGACCGCGTGGATTATCTCGGTGGCGTGATGAACAACCTGCCCTACGTGCTGGCTGTCGAGAAACTGGCTGGGATCGAAGTCCCTGACCGTGTCAAGGTGATTCGCGTTATGATGGCTGAGTTCTTCCGCATATCGAGCCACCTGGTTTGGTATGGGACGTTCGCTCAGGACGTTGGGCAGCTCTCACCGGTCTTCTATACTTTCTCTGACCGGGAACGTCTGTTTGAAATCGTAGCTGCTGTCACGGGCGGACGAATGCACCCAAGCTGGTTCCGCATCGGTGGTGTGACGCAGGATCTGCCCAATGGCTGGGATAAGATGGTGCAGGAATTCATCGACTACTTCCCACCCCGCCTGGATGAATACGACAGGATGATCATGCAGAACGGTATTTTTAAAGCGCGCACGGTGGGCGTAGGCGACTATACCCTGGAGGAAGCTATCGAATGGGGCGTGACCGGCCCCGGCCTGCGTGCCACCGGGCTTGAATGGGATTACAGGGTGAAACGGCCCTATTCGGGCTATGAGAATTTTGAGTTCGATATTCCAACGGCGACGCACGGTGACTGCTATGACCGCGCCGTTGTGCGCGTCGAAGAGATGCGCCAGAGTCTGCGAATTATTAAGCAATGCCTGGAAAATATGCCCGCCGGGCACTATAAATCCGACCACCCTCTGACCACTCCGCCGCGTAAGGAACGAACGATGTACGATATTGAAACCCTTATCGATCATTTTCTGAACGTTAGTTGGGGACCGGTTATCCCGGCCGGCGAGGCGATAGTAAGCATCGAGGCTACCAAAGGCATCAATGGCTATTACCTGATCAGCGACGGCGGCACCGAGTCGTATCGCACCCGAATTCGCACGCCATCCTTCCCGCACATGCAGATGGTCCCGGAGATCAGCCGCGGACTGATGGTCCCTGACCTGCTGGCAATTCTGGGAAGCATTGATTTTGTATTGGCAGACGTTGACAGGTGAGTTGTTGTTATGATGATTATCATTTTTCGAACCGCCAAGACGCGAAGAACGCCAAGATTCTTTATGGGACGCCAAGAAAATAGCTTGGCGACTTCCATAGACGCTTGGCGCCATGGCGACTTGGCGGTTGGTGTTAATGTGAGTTGACCATGCTGACAGACGCAGAACGACAGGAAATCGAAAGCCATCTGGATGAATACCCTTACAAGCGTGCTGCGAGTATTGAGGCGCTCAAGATCGTTCAGCGACACCAGGGCTGGGTTTCGGATGAAAGCCTGAAGGAGGTGGCCGCCCTGCTGGAGATGACTCCCGACGAACTGGACAATGTGGCCACGTTCTATAACCTGATCTTCCGCCAGCCGGTGGGGGAACACGTCATTCTGTTGTGCGACAGCGTCTCTTGCTGGCTGATGGGTTACGAGAAAATCCGTCAGCACATGCAGGAAAGCCTGGGGATCGACCCGGGTGGTACCACCGAGGACGGACAGTTTACCCTGCTCCCGATGGTTTGCCTGGGCGATTGCGATCACGCACCGGTCATGATGGTGGATAACGACACGCATCACGACCTGGACGTTGAAAAGATCGACCGCATCCTTGAAACATACCGGAAAGAAGTTTGATGGAAACTCCACTGACGAGCAATATCCAGCTTGATCGCATCCCGCTTGATGTCAAAGCCTTCGAACGCGCTGATGGTTATCAAGGGTTAAGGAAGGCGCTCAAGGAGATGACTCCTGGCGAGGTAACGGAAACAGTCAATAGGTCCGATTTGAAGGGGCGGGGCGGAGCGGGTTTCCCAACGGGTATAAAGTGGAGTTTTGTCCCCATGGGAGAGGATGCGCCGCGTCCCAAATATTTGGTCATTAACGCCGATGAAATGGAGCCGGGCACGTTCAAAGACCGTCTGCTTTTGGAAGGCGATCCGCACCAGTTGATCGAAGGTACAGTCATCAGCGCTTACGCCATCCAGGCCGGGGTCGGGTATATCTTCCTGCGCTGGGCGTATAAGGAAGCCGAGCGCCGACTGAAAAAAGCAATTGCGGAGGCGTATGAAGCCGGCTATCTGGGGAAGAACATCCTCGGCTCAGGCTTCGACTTCGAGTTACACCTGCATGTCAGCGCCGGACGCTACATGTGCGGGGAGGAAACCGGTCTGCTCAACAGCCTGGAGGGCCGCCGTGCGACACCGCGCGCTAAGCCGCCTTTTCCACAAATCAGCGGATTGTGGGGCAAGCCGACCATTGTCAATAATGTGGAGACGATCAGCAACGTGCCGCACATCCTCCGTAACGGAGCGGACTGGTTCAAGGGTCTGAGTCATACATCCGACGCTGGCACCAAGCTCTAGGGCGCCAGCGGACGGGTCAAACGCCCGGGCCTGTGGGAACTACCGATGGGCACTCCTTTGCGCGAGTTACTCTACGAACATGCCGGAGGCATGCAAGATGGACATGAGTTCCGTGGTGCACTACCCGGCGGAGCCTCCACGGATTTTCTGGTGGAAGAACACTTGGATGTACCAATGGATTACGAAAATGTGCAAAATGCGGGCAGCCGCCTGGGAACCGGCACGCTGATTGTGATGGACGACCAGACCTGTCCGGTGGGGATGGTCCAGAACCTGGAGCAATTCTTCGCCCAGGAATCCTGTGGCTGGTGTACTCCCTGCCGTGAGGGACTGCCCTGGGTGGCCCGCACGCTGCAAGCCATCGAGAACGGACAGGGCCAGCCCGAAGACCTTGAAATGCTGGCTTCACACACAAAGCTGCTAGGCCCGGGACACACCTTTTGTGCCCTGGCACCCGGCGCGATGGAACCGCTGCAAAGCGCGCTTAAATATTTCCACGAAGATTTTGAGCGGCACATTGATGAGAAATCTTGCCCGTGGAAATAACCCTTTAGGAATGTCATCCTGAGCGGAGCGAAGAGTCTTTTTCATCCATGTGAGACTCTTCGTCGCCCTTAGGGGCCCCTCAGAGTGGAATGGAATTTTGAGATAATCTATGGCAAAAATTTATATTGACGATAAAGAATACGAAGTCGACCCCGACCAGAACCTGCTTCACGTAGCTCTTTCGCTCGGGCTGGATTTGCCCTATTTTTGCTGGCATCCGGCCATGGGATCGGTAGGTTCCTGCCGCCAGTGCGCAGTGGTGCAGTTCAAAAGTGAAGACGACAAAACCGGGAAGATTATCATGGCCTGCATGACA
>JBAVJG010000340.1:0-2488 GCA_049687655.1 Anaerolineales bacterium
TAGCTGGCCCCCTTATTTTCGGAAACTTTTTGCAAACCGCACAAGGCATGTAAGATAATTTTGAGCGAGGATGGCTGGCATGGAACAGATTAAAGTTCTCCTCATCGACCCTGATGAAGCGAATCGCGATTTTTTATCCCGGATGTTGAAGAACAAAGATTATGAGGTCCTTCACGCTGCTAACGGTCAGGAGGGAGTTGAAATAGCAGGAATTGAAGCACCATCCGTGATCATCTTCGACCCCAGTCTGCCAGATCTGAGCCCGGATGATTTTCTGGGCGAACTTTCTCAGAATAAACGCACAGCGAATATCCCCTGTGTGGCACTCAGCAGCCATTCGGACCCGGAGGAGATGCAGGCTTGTTTGCAGGCTGGCTGCGTTGAGTATTATGTGAAATCCGGTATGGTTATGGTGACGATGGTCGATTCGATCTCGAAGCTCGTCCTTGAGAGCCAGCGAACGGGCGCAAAGAGTCAGGGCGGTTTGGTGATTGTCTTCCTCAGCGCAAAAGGGGGGACGGGAACTTCTTCTCTGTGTGCGAATATTGGCATGAGCATTGCGCAGAATATTCAATCCTCATCAGTCGCGCTGGTGGATCTGGTGCTGCCGATGGGCTCCATCGCCCCAATTGTGGGCCACGATGGGGAAGCATTCAATCTGGTGGCTGTGTCTAAACAGACGAAGGCGAAAATAACCCCGGATTATTTCAGTGAAAACTGCATCCAGGTGCCGCAATGGTTCTTCAGCCTGCTCCCGGGATCGCCGGATCCGGCGACCTCTCACGAACTGGACATCGAGAAAATCCCTAAGATCATTACTGCCCTTCGAAAAAACAATGATTATGTCCTGGTTGATGTAGGCCGGACGTTATCGAAGATCAGTATGCCGATCATCGAAGATGCGGATTTGATCGTATTGGTGCTGGGTACCGATCTCAGCACAGTCGACCTGACCAAGAAGCTCTGGGATTATCTAAGAGAGCAAGGTGTTTCTCCGGACAATGTTTTTGCTATCCTCAACCGGGCGGTTGGGTTGGAAGGCTTGACCAAGCCGGAAGCTGAAAAGAGACTGGGTCTTGAGATTAAATTGATGATTCCGCATTTGATGGGCAACTTCACACTCGCGAACAACCAGCACGTTCCGATACTTACCAAGTTTCCTACCGATACAGCCAGTATGGTCTTGAAGCAGGCCGCTCTGCAGATGTCGCGGCAGGCGATATCATCAAAAAATTCCTCGTAGAATATTTCAGGGCTTACGCAGCTGAATGTGGGCGCTTTTTCACGAACTGCGTAAGTCCTGAAGTAGGACTTCTGTATGACCCATCTCATAGAGCCATATCCAAAATCAGCGGGGAATATGATAACATTAGTTCAAATCAATCAGTAACCAACGCGCACTTTCTCCGTCATGGTAGAAAGCAAAATGACTTAGATATGTATCAATTTAATCTAAGGGCGCGAAGACCCCCAGGCGAAATCTGGTCGCAAACCCCGGAAACGGGCGTAGCCTGTGGCGAGCGATAGCGAAACCGACCCTCTCTTCGGGTTGGTTTTTTGTTGAAGGTATAAGAGGTAAATGTTTATGGCACGTAAAATCAAAGCTCTTTTTTCCCGGCCTAAGGGCCAGGCAATCGCTGAATTCTCCCTGGCGCTGCCAATTTTGATGTTGGTGGTGGTGGGACTGTTGGAAGCCGGCCGGGCGGTCTTCATGTATTCTTCCGTGGTAAACGCCAGCCGGGAGGCGGTGCGCTACGCAACCGCTTACGGGGTGGATGAAGGTAATGTCTTACACGTCCAGAACTGTGCGGAGATCAGGAACACCGCCAGGCGGGTTGGTTTTCTCTTGCCTTTGGAAGACGACGATATCAAAATCTCTTACGATACCGGCTCTCAACTGGTTGACCCGGACGGCACGCCTGGAAATGGTGATGAATATCATGACCCAGCAGTTGCCTTATCTCCGGCCACCTGCGATGGCGCAGCGGATGGTGTCGACGATGGTGTCGATACAAGAGTTACACTGGCTTGCGGAGACCGCGTTGTAGTGGAAGTCAGCGCGGATTACAACCCGATCATACCCCTGCTGATTCCCCTGCAAAACCAGACCTTCACCTCATCCAGCGCGCGCACTTTTATGGGTGTCGTAGTACTGACAGAGGATGCCGAGGAATGCAATTGATTTTTTTGTTATTAGCATATAGAAAGTATTGTTGTTTTTTAATCTTGGAGGAAGTATGAAAGTGAAAATCAATTCAAATTCTGAACGCGGACAAGTTCTGGTTATTATCGCGATTGCAATTATCGGGCTGGTTGGCATTACCGGCCTGGCAATCGATGGCAGCATCATTCTGGAAGACCGCCGGCACGCACAAAACGCGGCCGATACAGCGGCACTGGCTGGGGCTCTAGCCAAGATCCAGGCACAAGTTCCACCACCTGATGGCCCAGGTTTAAGTGAAATAGCCGCCAGGGCACCGATGAAAAC
>JBAVJG010000341.1:0-2672 GCA_049687655.1 Anaerolineales bacterium
TCTATGCTGTATGGCGGCATCGAAGGCGGCGGCACGAAATTCGTGTGTGCTGTTGGTACTGAAACAGGTGAGATCCTGGCCGAGACGCGCTTTCCAACCACTTTACCGGATGAGACGTTGGCTCGGGCGGTGGATTTCTTCAAGGAGCAGGTTCAAACCCTCGGCCCACTCGCTTCGATAGGCGTTGCCTCGTTCGGCCCCCTGGACCCACGGCCTGCCTCCGCTACCTTTGGCCGTATCCTGCTTACACCCAAACCCGGCTGGACGAATGCCGACATCCTCGGCCCGCTGCGTGCGGCTTTCGACGTGCCCATCGGCTTCGACACCGACGTCAACGGCGCGGCGCTGGGGGAATGGCGCTGGGGTGCTGCCCAGGGACTGGACACTTTCATCTACCTGACGGTCGGAACCGGCATCGGGGGTGGGGGATTGGTCAATGGGAAACTCATGCACGGTCTGCTCCATCCAGAAATGGGTCATGTCCCGCTCCCGCGCAATAGCGCTGTTGACCCCTTCGATGGCGCTTGCCCGTTTCATGGCGATTGCTTCGAAGGGCTGGCTTCTGGCCCTGCCATAGAGAAACGCTGGGGGGATAAGGCCGAATCCTTGCCTTCTGAGCACCCCGCATGGGATTTGGAAGCACATTATATTGCCCTTGCGTTGCGAAGTTTTATCTGCACGCTCTCGCCGCAACGCATCATCATCGGGGGTGGTGTGGCTCAGCAACCGCAAATCTTGCCGCTCGTTCGCCAGAAAACGCAGGCCACTTTGAATGGATACGTTCAATCTCCGGTCATCCTGGAAAATATCGAGGCATACATCCTCCCGCCAGCGCTGGGTGGAAAGGCTGGTGTGTTGGGCGCAATTGCTTTAGCGCAACAAGCCGTTGACCACATATAAAAATCATCATTCATCCTGAATAGCCCTGGTGAATCCATAATGTCCCTTCCTTCCTCCCTCGACCGCGAAGCTTTACGCACCCTGGAGCGTCTGCTGCCGCGCCTGGAAAAGGAACTGGCCGTACAGATCAAAGCGGATACAGAGGGTTGGAAGGCATTTTCGGCGCGTGTGTACCGCCACTTCCCGTTACTCTTCCGGCTCTATTACAGCTTATACAGTAACCGCTACGACTTTTTCTTCCACATCGAGGATTTGCTCCTCAGCCTGGCGCGCGCCTGGTTCCAGCGCTCCCCCGATTTACGCGCGCTGGACAAGGCCCGGGAAGATGGCCCACTCTGGTTCCAATCGAACCAGGTTGTGGGCGGAGTCTGTTACGTAGATCTGTTTGCCGGGGATTTGGAAGGCCTGCGTTCGAAGATACCGTATTTTCAGGAACTGGGGTTGACTTATCTGCATCTTATGCCGTTCTTCAAAAGGCCTGAGGGGGCCAGTGATGGCGGTTATGCGGTCAGCAGCTACCGGGAAGTGCATCCGCCCATGGGCACTATGGATCAGTTGGCTACACTATCACGTGACCTGCGCGCGGCTGGTATCAGCCTGGTTGCGGATTTGGTCTTCAACCATACCTCGGAAGAGCATACCTGGGCCCTGCGAGCGCGAGCGGGCGAGCCGGAGTTTCAGGAGATGTATCATATCTTTCCGGACCGATCCATGCCGGACGCCTACGAACGCTACCTGCGTGAAATCTTCCCGGAAGAGCATGGCGGCGCCTTTACCTATCACGAAGATCTCAACAGTTGGGTCTGGACCACCTTTCACGACTACCAGTGGGATCTGAACTATGCCAACCCGGCGGTCTTCAACCGCATGTCCGAGGAGATGTTGTTCCTTGCCAACCAGGGCGTGGAAATCATCCGATTGGATGCGGTCGCCTTCATCTGGAAACAACTGGGGACGAGCTGCGAGAACCTGCCGGAAGCGCATACCCTCATCCAGGCATTCAACGCGGTCACACGCATCGCCGCCCCAGCGCTGCTGTTCAAATCCGAAGCCATCGTACATCCTGATGAGGTCGTTAAATATATTTCTCCGGGAGAATGCCAGCTTTCGTACAATCCGCTTTTGATGGCCCTGTTGTGGAATTCGCTGGCGACTCGAAAAACCCGCATGCTGACCCAGGCGCTGGCAGCACGCTTTAAACTGGACCCCAGGACTGCCTGGGTGAACTACGTACGCTGCCATGACGACATCGGTTGGACCTTCTCCGATGAAGACGCTGCCCGGCTGGGGGTCAACGCAAACGATCACCGAGATTTCCTGAATGAGTTTTATCGCGGGCGCTTTCCCGGCAGTTTTGCGCGAGGTTTACCCTTCCAGGAGAATCTCAAAACCGGTGACTGTCGCATCTCAGGGACTTGCGCCTCGTTAGCCGGACTGGAAAAAGCCCTTAACGAGGAAGGCCCGCAGGAGGTGGAACTTGCCATCCGCCGCATCGCGCTCATCCACAGCATTATCCTGACGGCTGGGGGTATCCCGCTTATTTACCTGGGAGACGAAATCGGTACGCTGAACGATTACAGCTATCGTAACCATCCCTGGCGCAAACGGGACAGCCGCTGGGCGCATAGATCCCCTGCAGATTGGGAGGTTTATGCCCGGCACAGCGATCCAAAAGCCGTTGAGGGGCGGGTCTTCCAAAGCTTGCAAGACCTGATCAGCTTGCGCAAAACGCGCGCTGTTTTCGCGGGTGGTGACCTCGATGTCATCCTGAC
>JBAVJG010000342.1:0-2259 GCA_049687655.1 Anaerolineales bacterium
CACAAATGCTTGACCGATATGGGAGGGGATGATAAAATCCCCCCGCTCAATCAAGCCCCCATCGTCTAGTGGACCAGGACGCAGCCCTTTCAAGGCTAAAACCGGAGTTCGAATCTCCGTGGGGGCATCCGACTCCAAAAAGCCGCCAACAGATAATGTTGAGCGGTTTTTGTTTATGTTAATGCTCAAGACTCAATCGCACAAAACACCTCTCTGACCTTTACAAACCGCATAAGAATACCGAAGCACAAAACTGGGCCGAAGAAGAAATAGATATTTGGTTGCAGGTCGCCTCCTGAGAATAAGATAGAACCAGAAGAAGGACAGGAGGCAGAGATGGCTAAACGGTCAAAGAAAGCGAGAGAAATTCGGCTGGTTGCGCAATCGCATCGGGAAGGGGAAGATCGTCTCCGGCGAGTCTACCATCGGCTGTGGCAGGCGAGTTGGCAGCCGGAAGAGAAAAGAGAGAGGTGTGAAGATGGAAAAGAAAGTGGCCCTGTATGCCCGGGTATCGACGGAGCGCCAGGAACAGGCTGGGACGATTGAGAGCCAGGTTGCTGAACTGGAAAGCTATGCCCAAGAGCAAGGCTATCAGATCGATGCGGAATTGATCTTTCTCGACCAGGGAGTTAGTGGGGGGTGTTTGGCCAGACCGGCACTGGACCGTCTGCGAGATCTCGCCTACGAGGGTGGGATCGACTTGCTGCTGTGTCTCAGTCCGGATCGTTTTGCTCGACAGTATGTGCATCAGTGTTTGCTGCTGGATGAGTTCCAGCGCTGGGGGGTAGACGTTCAGTTCATCCATCAACCCGATCTGGAAGATACACCCCAAAATCGGTTGCTGCTAGGAGTGCAGGGACTGTTCGCTGAATATGAGCGCGCTGTCATGCAGGAGCGCATGCGGCGGGGCCGGCTGCATCGTATTCGCAAAGGGGGACGTTGTTTTCATCCGGCTCCTTTTGGCTATCGATACATTCCGGTGAGCGAAACCAATGGGGGACGCTGGGAGATTGATACCCAGGAAGCTGCGGTCGTGCAGCAAATCTTTGTCTGGTACACGCAAGAGGGCTGGTCTTTGAAAAAGATCGCCACGCAGCTCAATGAAACAGGCGTGCCTGTACGCCGTAAGGGTGGACGTTGGGGAGCGGGACGCATCAGTGTGATCCTGGATCAGCCTGCCTATGCTGGAAAAGCATACTATAATCGATACCGCACTCGTCCGGAAACGGTCGGGCGACGCAAGAAACAGGGCCAGGGACGCCTGGTGACACCCGATAGCGTCTTGCGTCCCCGCGCAGAATGGATTGCCGTGGACACCCCCGCGATCCTGACCCAAGAAGTCTGGCAAAGAGCCCAGGAACAACGCATGCACAACCAACGTTTTTCCCAGCGCAACAATCACAAGCAGTTCTACCTGCTGCGTGGTCTACTGGTTTGTGGTGTGTGTGATGGGTTGATGATCGGCAAATCTCGCCATAAGCACCCCTACACCTATTATCGCTGTGAACGCGGGGGCAAACATCGTTTGCCCGATGTGCCCCAGCATACCTGCACGGTCAATGCCGCAGATGCCGAACACGCAGTATGGCAGGCGGTTGCCAAACTACTCCGGGAGCCGAATCGCTTAGCACAGGCTTGGGCTGATCTGAATACCACTGAACTCCCCAATCAACGGGAAATCAAACGGCTCAAACATCGCGGCCAACAATTGGAACGTCAGTGGCAGCGCATCCTGGATGCTTATCAGGATGGCTTGTTGGACAAAGACGAACTGGTCCAACGCAAGCAAGCTCTGGAGCAAGAGCAAGCTCAACTGCAATCTCTGCTGTCTCAGGCACAGGAAGTCCAACAGCAAAATCAAAACCGTTTACAAACCGTTCAAGATTTTGCGGACTTCAGTCAGCGTATGCTTGAAACCCTGGAAAACCCTTCTGAAGAGGTCAAGAGAGATGTGATCCGTTTACTGGTTGATCACATTGTCGTCGAAGATGAAGTCATTATCATCCACCATATCGTGCCGATTACGGAGAATGGGCGATTGAGTCTTAAGCATATTACGCTTCGATTCAAAGGGAAAAATAGGGGATTTAGGAATTGATAGTGACTTCTTATCTCCATTAAAGGGGAAATGAGAGTTCGAATCTCTGTAGGGTCATCGGCTTCAAAGGAACCGCTTTTTTTAGAATATTTGGTTCGAATCCTACCCCTGATTTTGAATATCAAAGAAAGGCTACCCATACGATACTGTTCTTATTACAC
>JBAVJG010000343.1:0-11081 GCA_049687655.1 Anaerolineales bacterium
GGAAAGAGTGCCTAGACCGTATCCCTGAAGGCTGGAGCATTACCTTGAGCGACCTGTCGGATGGGATGGTGGACGCAGCCTGGCGTAACCTGGTCGTGACCGGTCGCGCCTTCAAATTCGAGCAGATCGATGCGCAAGCCATTCCATACGCGGATGAAACCTTCGATATCATCATCGCCAACCATATGCTGTTTCATCTCCCCGATCGCTCTAAAGGTCTGGCAGAGATACAACGCGTATTGCGAAGTCCCGACCCTGAGTCGGAAAAACCTGGTGGACACTTGATTGCTACCACTGTTGGTGAGGGGCACCTCGCTGAGATCATTAATTGGCTCGAGAGAGTCAGCCCTGAAACGGACTTTGAAAAGTTTGGCAATCCATTTACACTCGATAATGGACTTGAGCAGTTCAAACCATTCTTCTCGCAAGCTGAGATTCTGCGCTATGATGACGATCTGCTTGTTACAGAGGTTGAACCGTTAATGGCTTTTATTCAATCAACATATAGGGCAAAAGAATTATCAGCTTCTGCGTTGACAAAACTCCACCAGGAATTGGAAAGTTTGCTTGAATCCCAGGGCGAAATTTTCATCACAAAAGACTCCGGTATGTTTGTAGCCGTGAAATAGGAGAAAGCATGGATTGGAATAACAAAGTCATCCTCGTTACCGGTGGCACCGGCTCATTCGGCAAAAAATTCACCAGAATCCAGCTGGCCGAGAAAAACCCCAGGAAAGTCATCATCTTCAGCCGTGACGAACTCAAGCAGCACGAAATGCGCATGGCCGGGTTTGACGATCCCCGACTGCGTTATTTCATCGGTGATGTGCGCGACCGTGAACGCCTCGTGCGTGCCATGCACGGCGTGGACATCGTCGTGCATGCCGCCGCGCTCAAACAGGTCCCGGCCTGCGAGTACAACCCGATGGAGGCCATCAAGACCAACATCATGGGCACCAGCAACGTAGTCGAAGCTGCCCTGGATGCAGGCGTTGAAAAAGTGCTGGCGCTCAGCACTGACAAGGCTGTTAATCCGGTCAACCTGTATGGCGCCACCAAGTTAGCGGCTGAAAAATTGGTTATACAGAGCAACGCCTACGCCGCGGGGACAGCCACGCGCTATTCCTGCGTCCGCTATGGCAATGTGGTGGGCAGCCGCGGCTCGGTAGTGCCCTTGTTCCTCAAACAGCGCGCTGGCGGCAAAATCACCATCACGGACGACCGTATGACCCGCTTTTGGCTCTCTCTAGAGCAGGGCGTGCATTTCGTCATCGACTGTATCGAGCAGATGGAAGGCGGCGAAGTCTTCGTTCCGAAAATCCCCAGCACCACCATCATTGATCTGGCAAAAGCGATTGCGCCTACAGCTGAGATCGAAATCATTGGTATTCGTCCTGGTGAGAAACTCCACGAAGTGCTCATCTCTGAAGACGAAGCCCGTGGCACTGTTGAGCGCAAAAACATGTTCATCGTCAAGCCGCCCGAAACACTCTGGAAGCGCGACCTGACCTACGAAGGCCAGCCCCTGCCGGACGGGTTTCGCTATTCCAGCGACAACAATAGCGAATGGCTCAATCTGGAAGGCATCAAACAATTCGTTGCGCCCTTTGAAAAAGCCTTTGCCGAAGGCAAGCTGGAAGGATAGCCGGTACGTATTACGTAGTACGTAAAAAGACCTCCATGAGAATCCTCGTCACCGGTGCATCTGGCCTCCTCGGTCTCAATCTAAGTTTAAGGATGTCTGAGACTCATACAATCATAGGCGTTGACCGGAATAAACTGTCAGGGACTCCCTTCGAGATTGTCAAAGCGGATCTGCTTGAGCCGGGAGCCTGCTCCCGTATAATCGATGAGACTCAGCCCGATGCAGTCATCCATACCGCTGCCAACGCGGACGTAGACGCCTGCGAATCCGACCCGGGCGGCGCGCGCTTGCTCAATGCGGAATTTCCCGGTCAACTGGCGGAATTGTGCGCGAAACGCGACATTCGTTTAATCCATATTTCCACCGACGCCGTTTTCGATGGGACGAAAGATGGCATATACACCGAAGATGACGCACCCAATCCCCTTGGCGTGTATGCGCAGACCAAGCTGGATGGTGAGCGCAACGTACTCTCCGCCAGCTCGGATGCCGCTGTTGCGCGGGTCAACTTCTTCGGCTGGAGTTTATCCGGTACACGTTCGCTTTCCGAGTTCTTCTACAACAACCTGTCAGCGGGAAAACAGGCCAACGGTTTCACCGACGTCTGGTTCTGTACCTTGTTCGTTGGCGACCTGGCAGAGACCCTGGTCAGGATGTTGGAAAAAGGCCTTTCGGGGCTGTACCATACCGTAGGGTCCGAAGCGCTCACGAAGTATGATTTCGGGGTGAAGATTGCCCGTCAATTCGGATTTGACGAGGGGTTGATCCAGCCCATCTCGGTCGAAAAATCCGGATTAAAAGCCAGGCGTTCGCGCAACTTGCGATTGTCTGTCCACAAGCTATCCACAGACCTGGGCCTTGAAATCCCCGGCGTCTCCACCGGAATCCGGAAGTTTTATACACAGTACGCACAGGGTTATCCACAGAAAATGCGGAGTTATACACATGTTGGGTGAAAACTCTCAGATTGTAAAGGAACGCCCAATATGGTTACAGGGAACAGTGGTCGGGTTAATTCTGCTGTTTTTTTTCTTGATTGGCGCCTTTAGCATCCGTGAAAAATCGAAAACTTCTGACGAGAATGCGCATTATCTCTATGGGAGGAATATTGTTCTAAAAGGCGATGCCACTCGCTTTGACGACAGCAAAATGCCGATCACGGCGCTGAATGCCCTGCCTAGAAAATGGGGGAGGGCATTACCCTCCGGGGCATTCCGTTCGTTTATCCAGGAGTTTTGGGCTGCGCGCATGGTGACCCTGTTGTTTTCAGCCTTGGTAGCGCTGATCGTTTTTATCTGGTCTCGTTCTTTATATGGATTTATCCCGGCTCTTTTTTCGCTGGTGCTCTATATTCTTGATCCGAATATCCTTGCCCATTCACGCCTTGTAACCACAGATATCTATGCTGCAGGCACGACTATTTTTTTGTTTTTTTTCCTGTGGCGCTTTGCCCACCGGCGCAACCTTTTCAATGGATTGCTGTGTGCCCTGGCGCTGGGGCTAAGCCTGATAGCAAAATACTCAGCCATCGTACTCATCCCACTCGCATTTGTGACGCTTTTGATATTCGATACCGCGGCGTTTTTAGAATCTTACGATAAACAGCGTACTCAAGCTGTTGTTGCTTACCTGCGGAGATATATTGTTTATTTGATCGTCGCATTTGTGGTGGTGGGCTTTGTTGTTAACATCAGTTTCCTGTCGACTCGCACCTTTGCACAACTCGAAGATTATCAGTTCCAATCGGACTTTTTTCGTTCTATACAACAAATCCCCGCGATCAAGAAGATTTCAGTTCCACTGCCTTACCCGTATCTTGAAGGACTGGATCTGGTGTTGAACAACGAGCGCACAGGTGTTTCGTATGGGAACATCTATTTGCTAGGTCAAATTCGACATGGCAACGATGGTTTCACAGGCTACTACTTCATTGCTTCGTTGCTTAAAGTCCCAATTGCAAGTCAGGTGATTTATTTGCTGGCCTTCTACGTTTATCTGCGCGATCCCAATCGCAGAAGCCGCTTTTTTGCCGACGACATTTTTTTGCTTGTACCAGTCCTTTTCTTTACAATCTATTACAATTTTTTCTTCAACGCGCAGATAGGTATTCGTTATTATTTGGTGGTTTTCCCATTCCTGTATGTTTTTTCAGGACAGTTGTTTAGCGATTTCACTAGATTTTCAAACATCACAAAAAGACTTGCTCTCGGTTCAGTGGCATATTTGCTGTTCTCAGTTTTGTCATACTATCCGAATTTCTTGCCTTACTTCAATGAGTTTGTTTGGAACCGGTCACACGCTTATCGATATCTGGCGGACTCGAACGTTGACTGGGGGCAAAACTCGGACAAGCTGGGCGAGTATTTGTCTGCCCATCCCGGGGCAATATTTGCCCCTGAGGAGGTTCAATCAGGTCATATCGTATTGAGTGTAAATGATTTAACCGGCGTTTCGGGTGGTCCCGAAAAATATGAATGGTTGAGAGAAAGTTTTAAGCCTGTCAATACGATTTCTTATTCATATCTGGTTTATGAAATTTCTGAAGACGAACTTGTCGGTTTGTGCGTTGCAACGGATTATTGCAAGTGATCATCAGTTGAATTTGAGATATTCTCATGACTTATGACGATTTATCCACAGGCTATCCACAGATTTGGTGTCGACATCCCGGGATTATCCCGTGAAATCGAGCGGTTTTCTACAACTTAAGCAAGGTTATCCACAGAAAATGCGGAGTTATCAACAGGTCTGATACTATGAGTTCAGAGCGTATACAATATGCCCTCGTTGCAACGCTGTTGCTAATATTCTTGGCAATTGGCTCGTTAAGTGTGTGGGGGAAGGCTCTCACCTATGATGAAGGCAAGCACATGCGTTACGGCAGGAATCTGCTGGAGGGTTCTACTGAGCGCTTTGACGACAGCAAAATGCCTGTTTCTGCGTTGAACGCACTACCCAATAAGCTGGCAACTTTTCTGCCTGAGGGATTTATCGAACGCGTGTTGGATGCGTTCTTCACAGCCCGCATGGTGACGTTTCTGTTTTCGATGCTGGTGGCGTGGCTTGTATTTTATTGGTCCCGTTCGTTATATGGAGTGATCCCCGGGATCGTTTCACTCTTCTTATACGTATTTGACCCGAACATTATCGCCCATTCCCAACTGGTGACTACAGATTTGTATGCCTGGGGTACGATTGCCCTGGCCTTTTTCTGCTTGTGGCGATTTACCCATCAAAGAACGCTGTTGAATGGCTTGCTTTGCGCGTTCGTGTTGGGATTAAGTATGATCGCAAAATATACCTCTGTGGTGCTGCTGCCTTTGTTCTTGATAACCCTTTTTCTATATGATTTTTCGGATTTTTCTAAACTCTGGCAAGCTGACAGATGGCGGTCTGTAAAAGAGTTTGGCGCAAGATATTTTCTCTACATGATAGTCGCCATCGTGATTTCGATATTTGTCATTAACATCGGATTTCTTTTCAATAAGACCTTTACGCCCTTTGGCAATTATGAGTTCCGCTCTCAAACATTTCAGTCGTTGCAATCCGGCTTGCCCTGGTTAGAAAAGGCGCCAATCCCGACACCGTATCCTTACCTGGAAGGTTTGGATTGGGTCATGCGGAGAGAACAAACCGGGGATGGATACGGCTCCATTTATCTTCTGGGTCAACTGCGTAATGGTCGGGGATTCAAAGGATATTATTTCATTGCCTATCTGCTTAAAGTTCCAATTGCCACTCAGATCGTTGTTCTTGGCGCGTTGATAAAATATATAAAAGACAGAAGTTGGAAGAGGCTACTCTCGGATGAAGTGTTCTTGTTCGCCCCAATCCTATTTTTTGGGATCTACTTTAACTTCTTTTTTAATGCGCAAATCGGGATTCGTTTTTACCTGGTACTATTTCCATTCTTATATGTGTTTGCGGGTTCCCTATTCTCTCACTGGCGTGAATTTGCCCTATGGCAAAAGGTAGCATCGTATGGATTAGGTATGTACTTGATCGTATCAGTATTGGCATATTTCCCGCACTACATTCCATATTTCAATGAATTCGTTTGGGATAAGAGACAAGCCTATAAATATCTGGCCGATTCGAATCTGGATTGGCGACAGAACAAATTCGAATTGGACAAATATATGGCTGAGCACCCTGATGCAAGCTTCCCCAGAGCTGAACCCGCTGCTGGACATTACGTTGTATCTGCAAATCGCCTGGTCGGCGTAAACAGTGATCCAGCGGAATTGGCCTGGTTACGAGAGAACTTTGAACCTGTTGACACGGTTGCTTATAGTTATCTGATATTTAAGGTTTCACAGCAGAAAATTGAAACTCTGTGTCAGATAACAAGTTATTGTGAATATTGATACTACCAAGTAGGAGGTTACCTATGTCTGTCAAGGAAATCAAAATTGGAAATCGTACAATCGGTCCGAACCATCCGACTTACTTCATTGCCGATATCGCCGCCAACCACGATGGCGACCTGGAGCGTGCCAAGCTGCTCATCCGCCTGGCAAAGGAATCCGGCGCGGATGCGGCCAAATTCCAGAACTTCGATGCGCCCAAAATTGTCTCGGATTACGGTTTTACACACATGAATTCACAGGTCAGTCACCAGGCGACCTGGAAGAAGTCGGTTGTGGAAGTGTACAGGGCGGCCTCCATCCCGTTCGAGTGGACTGTGACTTTGATGGAAGAATGCGATGAAGTTGGAATCGATTATTTCTCCTCCCCCTATGATTTCAACGCAATCGATTATCTGGATCGATACGTAGAAATGTACAAAGCCGGTTCCGGCGAAATCGATTGGATCGAGGCCCTGGAACGCATGGCGAGCAAGGGCAAACCTTTTTTCGTCGCCACCGGTGCATCAACCATTGGCGAAGTGCAAAAAGCCGTGCATGCGATTTTGAAAATCAACAAGCAACTGGTGCTGATGCAGTGCAACACCAATTACACCGCCAGCCCGGACAATTACGATCATCTGCACTTGAACGTCCTGAAGACATATGCCACCATGTTCCCCGATGTGATTCTGGGCCTCTCGGATCACACTCACGCAGTTGCTCCAGTCCTGGGCGCAGTAGCGCTTGGCGCGCGCGTGATCGAACGTCACTTCACCGATAGCAACGACCGTGAAGGTCCCGACCATAAATTTGCGATGGACCCCGATAAATGGGCGAATATGGTTGAAGAAACCCACTTGTTAGAACGAGCCCTCGGTTCTGCGGACAAATTCATCGCAGAAAATGAACTGGATACCCAGGTGGTACAACGTCGCTGCTTGCGGGCTGCACGCGATATCAAAGCTGGCGAAACCTTTACCCGTGAGATGATCGATGTGCTGCGCCCCGCTACACCTGACGCTATCAAACCTGATCAAATCCCGAATGTGCTTGGGACGAAGGCCTTGCATGATATGCCGCTCGGCAAGGAATTGAATTGGACGGACTTGATTGAATAGAAATCTTCTACCACGGAGCATACCCTACGGAATACTTCGCGAAGAACGCGGGGAATCGAATAAAAAGCTCTGTGAACTCAGTGTTCTCTGTGGTGAGGTTTTATGAAGATACTCTACTTTTCGAACGACTACTGCCTTCACGACCACCGCTTTCTCTCGGCAATTCGAGATGGCGGGCATGAAACGTTCCACGTTCGCTTGGAAAGTAATCTGCGGCAGACCGAAGACCGTCCTGTCCCGGAAGGCGTGCAGATCATCCAGTGGGCGGGAGGACAGCATAAGTTCCACTGGCTGGACTTGCCAAAGTACGTTTTGAGTTTGCGGCGTGTGATACAACAGATGAAACCTGATTTGATCCACGCTGGCCCAATCCAGACCTGTGCTCTGATTGCCATATTGACTGGCTTCCGCCCAATCCTGACCATGTCCTGGGGTTTCGACCTTATACAGGATGTCCACAAAAGCTGCTGGATGGAAAGAATTACACGTTATGTTTTGCGCAATAGCACTTTCTTCACAAGTGACGCGATGGTCACCCGCGATAAAGCCGTCGCTTATGGCATGAACCCCGATCACACCATAGTCTTCCCCTGGGGTGTAGACCTTCAACACTTTGAGCCGAGAGACTGGTCATCCCCTAGCGAGGACGGGCTGGTTACTGATAACTCGTTCACTATCCTTTGCAACCGTGCCTGGGAACCGCGATACGGTGTAGATGTTCTAGCGCGGGCATTCGTCCGGGCGGCAGGGAGCAGACCGGAGCTGAGTCTGATGCTTTTGGGAGGTGGCTCGCAGGGTGCGCGCATCCGTCAAATCCTGCTCAATGGCAATGTGCTCGAGCGGGTCATATTCGGTGGTCAAATTTCACAAAGCGACTTGCCGCGCTGGTATCATAGGGCTGACGTCTATATCAGCCCATCGCATGTGGACGGCTCGTCGGTCTCATTGATGGAAGCCATGGCCTGTGGTTTGCCCTGCCTGCTGTCGGACATCCCCGCCAACAAGGAATGGGTGACCGAAGGCGTGAACGGCTGGCTGTTCCCCGATGGCGAAACGGATGTGCTGGCAGCGAAGATCTTGCAAGCTTATGATCAGCGCAAATCTTTGCCCAAAATTGGTCGCGCGGCGCGCATAGTGGCAGAAGAACGCGCTGATTGGACGAAGAATTCAGAGAAATTGATGCAGGCCTACCAACAGGCCTTACAACTGAAGAAAATTTAGGAGGTTCCTATGGTATTCGCCCTGATCCTGGCTCTGGCTATTGCCATTGTAGCGGTCATCTTTGCCCTGCAAAATCCAACGATTGTAACCGTCTCGCTTTTCGGGTATCCGGTCGAGGGATCGCTTGCGCTGGTCATTTTGATTGCAGTGGCTGTTGGCATTCTGATTGGTGTGCTGGTCATGGCGCCCGGACGTATCAGAAGCAGCCTTTCAAATGCTCGCAACCGTAAAAAGATCGATTCGCTTGAATCCAGTTTGGAAGAGCAGAATACCAAACTGTCACAGATAGTGGAGCCATCTAAGCCTGACAAGGAAGAAATCGAATAGCTTTTATGTTGCCTCGTATAGTCGCCATCATCCAGGCGCGGATGAGTTCTTCGCGCCTGCCCGGAAAGGTGCTGCTGGACATAGCCGGAGAGTCCATGTTAGCGCGCGTCGTGGCGCGGACGTCCAGGGCGACATCTGTAGACCAGGTGCTCGTGGCAACAACGACAGACGCATCAGACGACCCTGTAACTGCCCGTTGCGCTTCGACGGGCATTCTCTACATCCGAGGGGGGATGCAGGATGTGCTCGACCGTTATTATCAGGCCGCATTCCAAGCCAAAGCGGAAGTAGTTGTTCGCATCACCGGAGATTGCCCAGTGATTGATCCGGTACTAATTGATGAGTGCGTTACCACCCTGCTGGAAGACTCCTTCGATTTCACCTGTAACCGCCTCCCGCCACCATTCACCCGGACCTATCCCATCGGCCTCGATACCGAAGTTTGTACCTTCGCGGCGCTGGAAAAAGCCTGGAACAAAGCGACCGAAACCTTCCACCGCGAACACGTCATGCCATTCATCTACGAAGATGTTTCACTGGTTACTGAAAACCGGTCACTGGCTACTGGTACTTCTTTACGCGGATTCAAGATTGCCCAACTACATCACGATCCCAATTACGGTCAGATGCGCTGGACGGTGGATACGCCCGAAGACCTGGAATTCATACAACAGGTGTATGCTCGTTTTGACGGCCGCGATGACTTTTCGTGGCAGGATGTCCTAGCCCTGCTCCAACGCGAACCGGAATTGGCTGCCATCAATTCCTCAGTGCGACACAAGACTCTTTACGACAAATAATCGTGGCACTCATCACCTTATTCTCCGCTCCTAAACCTTTCACCGACCCGCACATTGCCACCATCCAGCGCAATGCGATCAAATCATGGACTTTGCTGCCGGATGTTGAAGTGCTGCTCATCGGTGATGAACAGGGGTTAGCAGAAGTGGCAACAAAGTTGGGCGTAACGCATCTGCCAGATGTGAAATGCAGCGACAACGGCACGCCGCTGATCTCATCCATGTTCCAATTGGCGCGCGAAAACAGTCACAGCGACCTGCTCTGCATCATCAACGCGGATATGCTCTTGATGCCAGATTTCCTCGAAGCGACGAAACAAGTCACAAACTTGAGAGATAAATTCGTCCTCCTCAGCCAACGTTGGGATTGGGATGTGACCGGGCCAATTGACTTTAGTGAAGGCTGGGTAGATCGTCAATCGTCAATCGTCAATCGTCAAGGTTTCCTTCACCGTCCTGCCGGGAGCGACTTCTTCCTCTTCCCCAAATCCTATTACACCGAAGTCCCCGATTTCGCCATAGGTCGCGCGGGCTGGGATAACTGGATGATCTACAAAGCCCACAAGGAGAAGTGGCCCGTGATCGACTGTACGCCCTCGGTCATGATCGTGCACCAGAACCATGACTACCGTCACCTGCCGGGAGGCAAACCGCATTACGAGCATCCCGAAACGAACGAAAATATCCGCCTCGCGGGCGGTCCTGCTGCGGTGCGCTACACCATTTTGGATGCCACCCATCGCCTTATCGATGGGGAACTCGTCCGCCCGGCGTTTACCGGTCTGCATTTCTGGCGCAAAGTGGAATTGTTCCTGCGGAAGATATTTTTCTTCCTGCCGGAAAATGCGGTTGAGAATATTGTTCGTCCAAAACGATGGCAGAAACGATTTAAGAAGGTATTCAAATAAAAGACACCTCGCTGGTTGAGTACCGCGAAGCGGAGTACACTTGCACCGCACTGCGTTTGGTGCAGTGCAGGTGTCGAAACCAGTAGTTTCAAACAAATTATTTTTCAATTTACAAGTTGGTTTCGATACGGCCTCAACAACCACTCGGCCTACTCAACCAACGAAGTACGGTGAATCAATGAGAAAAGGCCAAAACCCCGCCAAATTTGTCAAAGAGGTCGCCAAGCCTGAGCGCATCACCGCCGCCATGCTGACCTATATCCCATTCCTGAGCGGATTCTACGAAGAAACCCTGGACGTGCTCAAAGTCAGCCTGGACTCGATGCGCAAAGACGCGGGCTTGCCCTTCGACCTGTTAGTTTTTGACAACGGCTCCTGTCCCGAAGCACGGGATTACCTTATTCAGGAAAAAGAAGCAGGCCGAATCCAGTATTTGATCTTGTCCGAGAAGAACGTCGGCAAAGGCGGCGCATGGAATGTGATCCTGGCAGGTGCGCCCGGTGAGATCATCGCCTACGCGGACAGCGATGTGTTGTTTTCGCCCAATTGGCTGGCGCGCTCGGTTGAAATCCTGGAATCCTATCCCAACGTCGGCATGGTGACCGCACGTCCCTTCCGCACGCCGCCGGAGTTCTATGGCGCCACACTCGATTGGGCGCGCGAAAATGCGACACTCGAAGATGGACAATTCATCCCCTGGGAAACCTTCCTCG
>JBAVJG010000344.1:0-9862 GCA_049687655.1 Anaerolineales bacterium
GCGGAGATGACCGGGATAGGAACACCAGCCAGAACATCCGCTATCAAAGCCTCCACTGCGCTTCCGACTCGGATTTCTGCCTGCTCCCATCTAAATGGGTATATCCCATCTTCATCCGGGTCCGCCAAGGCCTCGAACTCGATAGCAGCCTGTGCCTCGTAGTTGACCGCTTGCCGCACACCTGCCAACGCCGCCGCTGCATCGAAAAGACGTCCCATGCTGGAGGTCATCGGGGTGTTGATCTTCCGTTCCAACTGAGTACGCAGGCTGGTGCGGTCATCGGCGCAAAATTCCGCTACGGGGGCCAGGCGGTCGTCCCAATCCAATCCTAGTGACCAGAGCAAGGCCAGCGCGGTGCGAGCGGGCTTCTTGATGGCCGCATCTCCGCCAGGGAGTGGAAAATACTCCAGATGAAATGCGCGCTCGTAATCCGTGTAGTCAGCAACCAGCACTTCTCCGCCCCAGATGGCGCCATCCTCACCGTAACCGGTGCCATCGAAAGACAGACCGATGACGGGCTGCGAACCGTCCAGTCCGTGCTCGGCTATGCAGGCGGCGATGTGGGCGTGGTGATGTTGGATACCTATGGTTGGCAAGTTTTCCTGTTCAGCTCGTTGGAGTGCATAACGCGTCGACAAATAATTGGGATGTAAGTCGTAAGCGATGGCTTCGGGTTTTACACGAAATAATTTCTCAAAATGCTCGATTCCCTGCTCGAAGGATAGCAGGGTCTCATAATTTTCCATGTCCCCGATATGGTGACTCAGGAAGGCATAATTCTTGTTGGTGATACAAAAAGTATTCTTTAACTCTGGTCCAACTGCAAGGAGCGGCGAAGCTTCGAAGGGGAGTTTGACCGGGAATGGGGAATAACCGCGCGAGCGGCGAATTGGATAAACTGACGGTGGACGGTGAACGGTGGACGGTGAATCACGGTCTACGGTCAGCGGTCTGCCGTCAAAGACTCTCGCAACCGAATCATCACATCGCACATGAATATCGCGGTCGTGCATCAGGAATGCATCAGCCAGGGATGCCAGGCGTTCGCGGGCTTCGTCGTTATCGGTAGCGATGGGTTCTTCGGAAAGGTTGCCGCTGGTCATCACTAAGACCGTGGACGGTGGACGGTGGACGGTATCGGACTCACTGTCTACGGTCAACGGTCCGCGGTCCAGGATGAGATAATGCAACGGTGTATAGGGCAGCATCACACCCAGCGTATCCTGTCCGGGAGCACATTCTCTGGCGATGGGGGAATCGGGTTTTCGTTGTAACAGGACAATCGGCCGCGCACCGGATTGTAACAACTCACGTTCAGCATCATTTACAGAGCAATGTCGCTCGATGGTTTCGATATCAGGCATCATCAGGGCGAAGGGTTTTTCCACGCGCAGTTTGCGTTTGCGGAGTTCAGTCACGGCTTCGGCGTTGGTGGCGTTACAGGCCAAATGGAATCCGCCCAAGCCCTTGATGGCGAGGATTTCCCCATCTGCAAGTAAATGGCGAGTTTGTTGGATTGCATTATCGGAACGACTAAAGTCGTCACTACCCTGCTCCAGCCAGACCTGGGGCCCACAAACGGGACAGGCTACCGGCTGGGCGTGGAAACGGCGGTCGAGCGGATCGGTGTATTCTGCTTCGCAATCGGGACACATGCCGAAGGGTGCCATGGTTGTCTTGGGTCGGTCGTAGGGGATGTCTTTGATGATCGTGAAGCGCGGTCCGCAGTTGGTACAGTTGATAAAGGGATAACGGTAACGCCGGTCGGAGGGATCGAAGAGTTCGCGCAGGCAATCGGAGCAGATACTGACGTCAGGTGAGATGGGCTGGAAGGCGCCCTCAACGGCTTCGGAGTGGAGGATATCAAAGGAACGGAAGCTGTTTGGGGACTGGAAAGAATCGCTCAATTCGTCTATGCGGGAGAGGGGCGGGGCTTCGTCGCGTAATGCTTTGATGAAAGCCTCCAGTACGTTCTGTTCGCCGTCCACTTCTATATCCACCCCCGCGGACGTGTTGCGTACCCAGCCGTTGAGTTCATAACGCTTGGCGAGGCCATATACAAACGGGCGAAAACCGACCCCCTGAACAACACCTGTAATGTGGATTTTTGCACCTGAGAGCCTTGCCATTTGTGATTTGTGATTTCTGACTTACGATTTACGATTAGCGTTTTCGAGCAACCAATCGACCCAGGAGTCGATGCCTTCACCCGTGCGGCAGGAAACCGGGAAGGTGACCAAGCCAGGATTGAGGGTCTCAACGCCCCTCTGGAAATAGTCCATTTTGAAATCAATGTAAGGCAGCAGGTCGATCTTGTTGATGACCAGCGCATCCACGCCGCGATACATGCCGGGATACTTGTAAGGTTTGTCATCGCCTTCAGGGATGGAAGCGATCAGCACGGACATATGTGTGCCAAGGCGGAAATCGGCAGGGCATACCAGGTTGCCTACGTTTTCGACCAGCAGCATGTCAACATCATCGAGTTTAATCTGACCCAGCGCCTGATGCAACATGACGGCATCCAGGTGACATTCGCCGCCCGTGTTGATCTGTACGGCCACGGCAGCGCCTGCCGCGGAGGCGCGGTCGGCGTCGATGGAGGTGGCGATGTCGCCATCCACAACGGCCACGCGCAATTTTACAGCCAGCCGTGGCAGCGTTTGCTCGATGATGGATGTCTTACCCGCACCGGGTGAAGCCATAAGGTTCACGCCGAATACATTGGATGCATCCAGGCGGGACTGGTTTTCCTGAGCCAATTTGTCATTGGCGGAGAGAATTCGTTCAACAACAGGGATGCGTTGAGCCATAGTATTTTGATTGTACGCTAACTCCAGGACAGAAAATAGTCATTTTGGACACTATTTCGCAGGATTTTCTTCCGTTTTTTATTCCACGTCAATCGCTTCCAGCGAAAACTCCTCGCCAGCGATGATCTTGACACCCACCGCACCACAATTAGGACATTGAAACGCATCGGTATCGTCAGGATGATACTTCTCAAAGCAGGCCATACACTGAAACTCCGTAGGGACAATACGCCAATGCAGTTTCGCACCCTCGGCGATGGTGTCTTTGGCGATGATGTCCCAGTAAAACTGGATGGACTCGTCCACTAATTTGGACAGTTCACCCATGACGATGTGCAGGTCGGTGATGCGCTTGGCGTCCGCTTTTTTGGCATGCTTAAGAGCGATATCAAGGATGGATTGTGTGACGGGGAGTTCGTGCATGCGGGCATTATAGCACTGATGTGAAGGCGAATATCTAACCACGGAGATCAAGGTTAGATATTCGCAATTGTCATCACGAAATAGTTCTCCAGTAGGGTAAAAAACCAGTCTTAAGGCCAGCCTTCAAACCTTGACATACGCTGTAATATGGGTATAATTACGTAAACTAGTTTGTATTGCAAACCAGTTTACAAGGAGAATCTGATGGATAATTATGATATGAAACAAGTTGAAAAGCGTGTCAAGCGCTACTGGTACACAGACGGAATTGCCGAACTGGCGAGTGGCGGCATGTTCCTTCTGTTGGGGTTGTATTTTGGGGTGTTGGGGTACTTTGAAGAAGGTTCGCTGGTGAGCGTTATTTTGCAAGTCAGCATGGTGTTGGTGATGGTTGGAGGGGCGTTCGGGGTGCGCTGGCTGGTCAATACCTTAAAGTCGCGCCTGACCTATCCACGGACTGGTTATGTGGAGTATCGCGTCAACGAAAAAGATGCGAAGATGCGGCGCTATGTGGTCATGGCGGTTGCGATGAGCTTCGCGATTGCTTCGATCGTGTTGATTGACTTCATCCGCGGTCTGGAATCGATGGTTTTGTTCACCGGGGTCATTGTAGGTGTCATCTTCATTGCTCTGCGTGGCAAATCTTCCGGGTTGAAGCGTTTCTATTTGTTGGGCGGCCTGTCTATTGTGCTGGGTATCACTCTAGCATTCAGCAAATTATCCCAGGTTTACAGCCTGTCTCTGTTCTACGGTTTGCTTGGCATTGGCATTCTGATCTCAGGAGCATTGGTCATGCGCCAGTATCTGGATGAAAATCCATTGCGTTCGGAGCACGAGGATGAGTGATGATCTACGCAGCCTGACCGAACTGGATCGCCTGATCCACGAACCGGCGCGCCTGCTGATCGTCACCATCCTGTCCACTGTTGAAAGCGCGGATTTCCTCTACCTGCAACGCGAGACGGAACTGACCAAAGGCAATCTGTCCGCCCATCTCAGCAGACTGGAGAACGCCGGATATGTTAATATTGAGAAGACCTTCAAAGGCAAATTGCCATTGACTGTCTGTAAATTGACTGAAGCCGGGCGGGATGCCTTTGATGGGTACCGCCAACAGATGCAAAATTTCATTGAAAAGACCGAATAAGGAAAGTATGTACGCAATTCAAACCAATCAACTCACCCGCTCTTTCGGGACCTTGAAAGCTGTTGACCGATTAACGTTGGAAGTGCCGCGTGGGACGGTCTTTGGTTTCCTCGGTCCGAATGGATCGGGAAAAACGACCACCATCCGCCTGCTTTTAGGCTTATTGGACGCCGACGAAGGCCAGGCCCAGGTGCTGGGCTTCGATATACGGGAGCAGGCTGACGAGGTCCGTGCGCGAAGCGGGGCCCTGCTCGAGCACCACGGTTTGTACGAACGCCTGTCCGGGGCTGATAACCTGGATTATTACGGGCGCATCTGGCACATGTCCAAGGCAGAACGCGAGACTCGCATCCGCGAGTTGCTGGAGCCATTGGGATTGTATGATCGTCGCAACGAACCTATCGGACGTTGGAGCCGGGGCATGAAGCAGAAACTGGCTGTGGCGCGCACGCTCATTCACCATCCCGAGCTGGTCTTCCTGGATGAGCCAACTGCCGGGTTGGACCCGGTCGCTTCAGCAGCCCTGCGCGAAGACCTGGAGATGCTGGCCGAGCAGGAGGGTGTGACCATCTTCCTGACCACACACAACCTGGTGGAGGCCGAAAAGTTATGTACTCAGGTAGGTGTCATTAACCACGGACAGTTACTGGCGCTCGGCAGTCCTGCAGATTTACGGTCGAGCACGTCTGCGCCGCGCCTTTACATCACGGGGCGAGGATTTTCACCCCAGGTGGTCGATGGCTTACGGGGGAACACATTGGTCAGCAATGTGCGGCAACATAACGGGCAGATGGTCATGGATTTGAGCGATATGTCTCGCTCGCACGAAGTTGTCTCGCAGTTGGTTGGCGCGGGTGTGCAAATTGAAGAAGTCCATAAGGAGAAGGCTGACCTGGAGGATGTCTTCCTGCGGCTGGTAGATGAGGAAAAGCGAGGTGAAGAATGATCGCAGATATCCTGACGGTAGCCTGGAAGGAATTGCGCGAGATGCTGACGTTCGGCGATTCGCGCGGACGCAATAAACTGAGTCTGCTGGTGATCCTGGCCATTTTTGGTGTGGTCGTCCCACTACAAAGTGGACGCGACTGGGTCACGTCACCGGTCAGCGCCATGGTATGGGCTTGGATGCCTTACATGTGGGTCTACAGTGTGGTAGCGGATTCGTTTGCCGGGGAACGCGAACGGCATACCCTGGAAGCCTTGCTGGCTACCCGTCTATCCGACCGTGCTATCCTGTTCGGAAAACTGCTGGCAGCTTTAGCTTATGGTTTCACCTTGACCTGGGCTATTCTGCTGGTCAGTCTGGTGACGATTAATGTGGCTGTTCGTGAAGGTGGATTGCTGCTCTTCACGCCTTTGATGACTGTAGGAGCACTGGTCTTCAGCATTTTGATTTCCGGGCTTTCAGCCAGCATCGGTGTACTGGTGTCTTTGAGGGCCAGCAGCGTGCGTCAGGCTCAGCAGTGGATGAGTTTCGGGATGCTGGTGTTGTTCCTGCCGTTCATGTTCATTCAGTTCATTCCAAGGGTATGGCTGGAATCGTTTGGCAATGCGCTGATTAATACAAACCCAGTTCAGATCGCAGTCTGGGCAGCGGTGGTTGTGCTAGTGATCCAGGTTGTGCTTCTGGGGATTGCCATGCGATTGTTCCAGCGCAGCAAGTTGATTTTGGATTGATATTTTGACGATGCTATGGAGTCCAAAGTCTCCCGAATTTGGAAATCAACGACAGGGGTCGTGAGACTTCTTCAGGTAACTTGTTGCGAACGCGTGAAAAAGAAGAATTAGCTTTTCATCCCGTATAATAAAGGTAAACATCTCTTGACTTGCCAAAGGAGCACCGCAACTTTTAAACGAATAAAGGTATTTTGTAAAATGGGCAAGAACAAGGAATACCTATAACAGTTTCAACCAGTTGCGGCACAAGGAGGAACTATGCCTGATTCATTCGAATTTGGTGGGGAAATCGTTTGGGAGCCACCATCCGAAACCATCGAACGTGCCAACCTGACGCATTTCATGCGCCAGCACGGAATTAAAGATTTTGATGAACTGATGCGCCGATCCACAGAAGATGTGGCCTGGTTCACGGAGGCTGTGCTAAAATTCCTGGACGTTCAATTCTACGAACCTTATTCACAGGTCGTGGATTTGAGCCAGGGCATCCAGTTCCCGATATGGTGCGTAGATGGGAAGATGAACATCGTCCACAATTGTGTGGATAAATATCAGGACTCAACTATCGGCGATCAGCCGTCAGTTATCTGGGAAGGGGAGGAAGGGGACACCAAGACACTGACTTATCGCGAACTGTATAAGCATGTTAACAAAGTTGCTAACGCGCTGCGATTGCTGGGGCTGGGTAAAGGCGACGCCATCGGTCTATTCATGCCGATGACCATCGAAATTGTGGTTGCGATGCTGGCTGTCGCTAAGATCGGCGGGGTTATCCTGCCACTTTTCTCTGGATACGGTGTTGGAGCAGTCGTCACCCGTCTCGCGGATGCGGACGCCAGGGCGTTGTTCACCGCGGATGGATTCTTCCGGCGCGGGAAACCGGTCGCGATGAAGCCGGTCGCGGACGAGGCTGCTGATCAGGTGCCGACGCTCAGACATATGATCGTATTGAATCGTGCCGACCTACAGGTGGAAATGAAAACCGGCCGCGACCACTGGTGGGCGGATCTGATAGACCCCCAGCCTGCTGAGGCCGAAACCGAAGTGACCAGCGCCGAAGACGTGCTCATGGTTATCTACACGTCTGGTACAACGGGCAGGCCCAAGGGAGCAGTACATACCCATTGTGGATTTCCGGTCAAGGGCGCGCAGGATATGGCCTTCGGCACGGACGTTCACCAGGGGGATGTGATCTACTGGATGACCGATATGGGCTGGATGATGGGCCCCTGGCTGGTGTTTGGCGCACTGATTTTAGGCGCGACATTGTTTATCTATGATGGCGCGCCCGATCATCCCGGTCCGGACAGATTGTGGGCGCTGGTTGAGCGGCACAAGATCACGCAGTTGGGCATATCGCCCACGCTGATCCGTGCTTTGATCCCGCACGGTGAGGAGCCGTTCAAGAAGCACAATCTCTCGTCCCTGCGTTTCTTTGCCAGCACGGGCGAGCCGTGGAACCCCGATCCCTGGTTGTGGCTGTTCGAGCAGATTGGCGAAGGCAAACGCCCCATCATCAACTACTCGGGTGGCACCGAGATCTCCGGCGGCATCGTGATGGGCAATCCGGTGTTGCCGCTCAAACCGTGTTCATTCTCGGCGGCCTGTCCCGGCATTGCCGCGGATGTGTTCGACGAGGATGGTAAGCCGCTGCGCAACGCGGTCGGAGAACTGGTTATCAAGTCGCCCTGGATCGGGATGACGCGCGGCTTTTGGAAGGATAAGCAGCGCTACCTGGATACCTATTGGTCGCGTTGGGATAACGTTTGGGTGCATGGTGATTTCGCTGCCATCGACGCCGATGGGTTGTGGTATATCCTGGGCCGCTCGGATGATACGCTCAAGATTGCGGGCAAGCGCCTGGGCCCGGCGGAGGTGGAGTCAGTGCTCGTGGCGCACCCGGATGTGGTTGAGGCAGCGGCCATCGGTGTGCCGCATGAAGTCAAGGGCATGGCACTGGTCGTTTTCACGGTGCTCAGGCCCGGGCAGAGTCCGACCGAAACTCTTCGTCAAGAATTCCAGAAAATGATCGTCGCAGCGATGGGCAAACCGCTGGCGCCGAAGGCTATCCTTTTTGTCTCCGACCTGCCCAAAACGCGCAATGCCAAAGTCATGCGGCGCATGATCCGTTCGGCCTATCTGGGTCAGGACCCGGGCGACATCAGTTCACTGGTCAACCCGGAAGCGGTCGAAGAGATCAAAAAAGCAAGATGAGAGCCAGATTAGCCCCCGAGCACACACGGGGGCTAATTCTTGTATAATGCCCCCTGGTCACAAATTGCGCTTCCCCATCGTTATCGAGGCGCAATTTGTGACCAGGAAGGGTATATAATAACGGGCGTCCTGTTGCTTCTAGCGGACAAAGGAGAGTAGATGAACGATCGTTTCAAGACAATTGTGCTGACCGGACTGGTCTTGACGCTGGTGTTGACTGCCTGCGGCGGGACTACCCCCGCTCCTGAACCGACCCCCAGCTTGCCAGCGCCCACCGTGCAGCCTCCTACGCCCGAACTACCTACCGATGTCCCCGAGCCGACGATTGTCCCGGTGAACCTGGCAGGGCCTGCTACCGGCTCTGAGATGGGTTGGGTGGACGGGGGAGTCCTGTCGTTTGTGCCTGCCGGGGAGTTCACGATGGGTTCCGGTTTGCCGGATGCCCCGCAGCGGACGGTCTATCTTGATGATTATTGGATCTACAAAACCGAAGTAACCAACAGCATGTACGCCTTCTGTGTGTCGGTAGGCGCCTGCGCTCCCCCGGCGCAGGAACTGGGTACGCCTACCTATGACAATCCCGTATATGCCAACTATCCCGTTGTGGGTGTTAGTTGGGATATGGCCGCCAACTATTGCGCCTGGATCGGTGGGAGCCTGCCGACCGAGGCCCAATGGGAGAAAGCTGCCCGCGGATCGCAGGGTGCGCAGTATCCCTGGGGCGGAGACGAACCAAGCTGTGACCTGGGTAACTTCGTTGGTTGTGTGGGTGGGCTCACCGATGCAACCAAATATGCAGATGGCGCCAGTCCGTATGGCGTGTTGGACATGGGCGGCAACGTCTTTGAATGGGTGAGAGATTTTTACGGAGAAAACTATTACAGCAATGCCCCTGCCGAAAATCCTGCCGGACCCGATTCCGGCGAGTTCCGTGTGGTGCGCGGCAGCGGCTTTGAATCCGACATCGAACAGGCTGCTTCTGCAATACGGCATCCCGCTGGGAATGCCTATCACAACCGTGATTTAGGCTTCCGCTGCGTCGTTCAAGAACCTGCGCCGTTGGCTCCTATGTGCCAGACTTCCTCCTATATCCCGAGCACAGTCGTCTCCAGTGGTGAGTGCCAGGTACCGGATGTAAGCGTCGGCTCATCCTATTGTGAAGCCAAGGAACCCTACACGACCGTGGACCTGCCGCCGGGAGCGTCTTTTGAAGTCCGCACCCAGGGATTCAGTTGTATGGATGCGGTGATCGATGGTCAACGCCGCCTGACGTGTACCGGCCCAGATAATACTACCGGCCAGGTGACGGTTTGCAACCCTGCCTGTAGCAACCAGCCGGATACGACCGGCGCTACCCAGGTCTGTGACCCGGGTTACGGTCTGGATGCCGGTACCGGTTCCTGTTTATACTCTCCGGTTTCTCCTGATTTTGGCGTAGCAGGATGCCCGGCGGGTTACACTATGATCGACCGCGGTGGACAGACCACATGTGCGCCCAGCCTGGCTGGCGATGGACTATGCCCGGATGGTATGTACTTTGACAGCCAATTTGGGGCCTGCGCGTCACCTGCGCTCGGAGCGGAAATGC
>JBAVJG010000345.1:0-2889 GCA_049687655.1 Anaerolineales bacterium
AGAATGAACAGCAGGGTTTCAACGATAATCCCGCGGCGATCCACTTGGAGTGATCTGACTCGGTCGATCAAGATTTGCATCGATTAGGCCTCTGCTCGATTATACAACTTTCCCTCCGTGTAACAAAAAAAAACGGAATAAGTAAAAAAACATACAGGCCACGTTAGAAACGTGGCCTGTATGTAAAAACTTGGACAACTAGCAGTCAAGGCAAATGGTGGGCGATGGTGAGGGTGTAGGTGTCTCCGTAGCCGGTCGGGCCGTGCTGGTCGGTCTCTCAGTATAGGTAGGAGTCGCCGGACCGCTGGTTTTTGTGGGCGTGGGACTCGGGAAATGGGATTGAATCTTAAAGTTATCCGTCTTGGAATTACAACCTTGGGCAGTGCTCTGAAAGACGGTCACCTTGAACTCGCCCGGGAAATAATTGGGCGGCACGTTATACATATTCAATCCCAGCGGCACGATCACGCCGGAGGGCGGCCCTGCCTGTTGCCCTGGCTGAAGCGTGAATGTCCCATCATTTACCTGTACATTTCCACTACTGACTGTATGCACAGTCCAGTAGTAACTGCCGGACGGCAAGTTATTGGAACTCAAGTAAGGCGAATGGATACACCCATAGGCACAATCGTATCCATTGACGTTCTGCGGATCACCGTAGAAGTCAGTTGTAAATACGGAACCGGAAAGGTTACAAACTGGTGTTGGCGTGGGCGTGAACGGGGTCGGTGTTGGCGGGATCGGTGTCGGGGACGGCAGGGGCTGGAACAAAGTTGTGCTCACAGCACAGTTGCCCAGATCAGGGAAATAGAAAGTAAGCCGGACATTGAAAGTGCCTGACAAAGCCGGCTCACCATCTCGGATGAACTTTGCACCCCAGATCGTTTTTGCATCACCGACCAGGGGGGCTGGAGCACCTGCAGTATCTGACCAACTGATCGTAGGATGGGAGCTGTCGTACCAATTTTTTGGATTTGGATCATAATATCTGTTCTGATTGTCTCTATTCAAGAACCAGAAATAATCAAAATACAGCGGCGGGGAAAATGGTGAATCCCAGGTCATCCTGCTCTCAACCAAATACCCGCTGGCCATATTATTATTTCGAACGGTAACCTGGAAGTCGCTTGTGTCATTACTCAGGTCGCGCACCTGCTCATTCGTAATGAAAACATCGTTACAACTCGGAATTGGTGTCGCCGTAGGGGTGTGGGTAATGGTTGGTGTAGGCGTTGGTGGAAATTGCAGGATAAAATCCTTGGACACAGTTTCCGATAAGCGACCGTCATTGCTCTCGGCACGCGCATACATCGTATAGGTGCCGTTGGGCAAGGTGGTATAGTTCATGACAGCATCAATGCGACTGCAGGGGGCGTTCCCGCCAAAAGCGCAGTAACCTGCCTGATGGTCAGTTCTTCCGGGGATACTACCCGGACCGTCGAACCAGAACCGTATCTCACTGATGCCAGTTCCATTTGAGGTGCCAATGTTGGGATCCCATGCGATTGCCTCGAAGCGAGTCTGATCGACACTGGTGACGAGCATCCCTGATGGATCAGGGTTGATAATTTCGATATATAACGGTAAAGGCGTATTGGTTGCAGTAGCCGTATTGACTGCAGTGCCAGTCGAAGTCGGCTCAGAGGTTTTCGAGGGGGTCAGTGTATCTGACGAAGGATCATCAGCCAGAGCGACCAGGCGCGGCACCCGGAACTCTTCCACGATACCCTCGCGGTGAGAGTATAGATGGGTCATTGGCCAGATCTGATTCAGGAACGGCGTAATATAGGGATGGTTGAAATCCACGGCGATGATAACCCGGTCGCCCGGGCCGCCTGCATCGCTGGTGGACGTGCCGCTGCTATTCTGGCAGTCAGCATAGATTGAAGGATTGGGTTCGATAAAGGTGAAATCTGGTACATCATCCTCTGGATCAGCATCCCGGTTCGAGCAGATGGTTACATTCAGATGTCCAATTTCATTTTGTGCCGCTCCGGGAGTGCGGAACAGAGCGATGGTTTGCCGGTCGGCATAGTCCTGCACAGAACGCAGACGGGCGGCATCCTGCTCTTCTGCACGCGCATCACCGGAGCAGGCATCCGAGGGATCAATTGTGCCGCCATCCATTGTGTCCACGCAGTAGGCAGGGTCATACTGCCCCGTTACCGCATAGCGCACCGTCTGGCGGGCGATATTTTCGATCGTCAGCCAGGCCTGGAACAATGCTGCCAGATCGATAATGCCAAACAACAGCATCAGGAGGATGGGCAACGCAAGAGCGAATTCGAGCATCGCCTGGGAACGGCTGGCCGCACCATAGGGTCCCTTACGATTTTTGAATGACAAGATATTTAAGCGTTTCATTATTTCGTTCCTCCTGCTCTTATTGCGTCAGGCGTGTGGCAAGTTTACCTGCAATGTCCAGGAAAATCTGCTCCAACTGGTTACCACTGGGGGCAAAGTAGTAATTGCCGCCACCGACTTCTTCTGCAGCATAGCGCAATAATTGCTCGCCAGCGCCCATACAATTTGCTATGGGCTCGCCGCTATCACACTTCTCGGTTGTCGGATTGCCATCCGCATCCAATCTGGCTCGAGGCACACTTGTCCTGACGAGGTTGCCCAGGCCAATCGAGAAGATCAGGGCACCCTGGTCTTTGGCGATAAAATCGGATCTATCACGGGCATAGTCATCAGCGTCGTAATCTTCCTTATCGAGCGCGCCGCCTGCTGCCAGGCAGTACTTATCATCAGCTTCATAACAGTGGCGTGAAAGTTGTCGGTCGCGGCAGAAGGGCGAGCCGTCCCAGGTACCATGGGGACAGGTACTTTGGGGGCCATTGGCAGCGCCATCCGTCAAGAGGATAACCACCCAGAGCGCTTCTTCCC
>JBAVJG010000346.1:0-2250 GCA_049687655.1 Anaerolineales bacterium
TCCTTAAGCCCCTCATCCTCCAGACTTTTTACAAGTTCGCCCTTAGCTTCCCCCGGACCAAAAATCTGTATCAACTCTGCATCACGAATTTGAGCGATGATGTCGTCATAGAATTGACCAAGATTCATTGCGAATTTTTTGTCACGAATGTTTTCTGTCTGTTGCAGTCCATCCTTACGCGAACCTCCCGGCAACCGGGTTTGTTTTTCCGAGCCGGATTTTATTCTCGTTAGTTGCTCATCCTTGTCAGTAACCACGACAATAACCGCTTCCCGATGATCGATCCACAAACCAATATTCTTTTTCATAAAATACTCCTTAGCCGTATTTGGACGAACTGACTTTTTCGAAATCAATAAACCCGCCACTTAATTTTATAACAAACACTCCCCGATCACATCCAACGACCGGGGAATATTTATCTCCGCCACTTGGGGGAGAGATTCCCCGCAACCGGTTTTCAGCCTGCCACAACCACCCGGTCACGACCTTCATTTTTTGCGCGATAGAGTGCATGGTCCGCAGCTCGCAGCAATGTCTCGGCATCATTTCCATGATCCGGAAAGGCCGCCACTCCAATAGAGAGTGTAATCTTGTTCAAGAGCGTACCGCGATGATATACATCCAGTTGCTTGACCTCTTTGCGTAGAGCCTCGGACCGTTTTTGTGCATTGTCCAGGGATGCACCAAGCAGGATGATGATAAACTCTTCGCCTCCAAAGCGGCAGACAATGTCTTCACTCCGGAACTGCTTCAAAAGGAAGGCACCCAGTTCTCGCAAAACAGCATCGCCTGCCTCATGACCAAGCGTATCGTTGAAGTCCTTGAAGTGGTCAATATCAAACATGATGATTCCCAGCGTGTGCCCTTTACGTACTGCCCGGCTTATTTCACGTCCGAGTGACTCATCCATATAACGCCGATTGAACAGGCCGGTAAGCGAGTCGCGGATGGCCTGGCCTCTCAGGGTTTCCTGCAATTGCAGGTTTGTCAGCGCAAGTATGGTTTGTGTTGCCATGGCAGCTACGAGCAGCTTTTTTTCGGAAAGCGGTCTCGATCCATTTGCGGTTTCCAGATAGATGGTGCCGGTGGTCGTGCCCATTGATATTAATGGCACACAAGTATATCCGGCAGGCAATGGAATTTTATTTCCCATCGCTTCGGCTTTCTTGTGTACATGCTGGCAGCTCAGCATCGTTCGCAAGTCATCCACCTGAAAAATTTGATCGTTACGCAGCGCCTGGCACTCATCCTGCGCAAAGAACTCCTTACTACTTAATGCCACGCCCCAGGCCGCATTCACCTCCAGCAAATTACGCGAAGCGTTATAAATATACAATGCTCCAGATTCGTCCGGGAACAGTTTTTGGACGAACTGCTTGATTGTCACGTAGGCTTCCTCTGAAGACAGGTTGCTTTGTAACAGGTTGCCCATTTCACCGAGCAGAACCATTTCACGGTTGCGCGCTTCCAGGTCGTTTATCGAGCCGGCCAGTTTTTCTGTCGCCACTTCCAGTTCTGCAGTGCGTTCTTTGACTCGCTCTTCCAACTGGTCATGTGCTTCACTTATCTGGACAAAGGCAGCAGATATTTCTTCTCCGAGCATGTTCAGTCCGGTGATAATGGCATCCAATTCATCGCCGCCTTCGGAGGGAGTGCCCCGGGCTTCCAAATTGCCCGACGTGATCTGCAGGATGAGATCGAGCACCTCGTTGAGACGCGGGTCTTGTGTAGTTTTTTCTTTCGGCGTCATTCCAGGAATTCCATTAACCACTCGACGGCTTCGGCTTCGGAAGTAAAGAGTCTGGTCGGGAAAGACGTTTTGTTGCTGGCCAGGAAGACATTTCCAATCACCCGGCTGACCGCTGATTCGATCAGCATGGCTGCAGACATTACCTGATCAAATGCGGCCGTTTCTTTTCTGGCTGCGAAGTCCACTGACTTGAGGTTTCTTGCATCTGCCAGCAGGGGAAGCCGCTGGCCTTTACTGAGTTTAACAATGCCTGCCGAACTTTCTCTCGTATCAGCCAAAGTATATTTAGTTCCAGGGTCGATGACCAATTGAACAATTCCATCATCTCGCAACCAGATCTTTCCGACCCGGGTGCGGATCTCTCCTATAGGTTTGTCTGTAACCATTTGAGTGTCTCTGTTATTGTTCATTCCAGAAATCCTTTTAACCACTCGATGGCTTCGGCTTTAGAAGGAAAGAGTCTAATCGGGTGGGCCCTTTTGTTGAGGGTCATGAAG
>JBAVJG010000347.1:0-15190 GCA_049687655.1 Anaerolineales bacterium
GCTCATGCCAATATTCGCACACAAAGAAGAAGTTCCCGTCCCCCCTTTTGCGCTGAGGAAGACCATCACCAAACCGCCCTGACTCTTTGCGCCCGTTCGCTGGCTCTCAAGGACCAACTTCGAGATCGAATCGACCATCGTCACCATAACCATACCGGATTTCACATAATACTCAACGCAGCCAGCCTGCAAACAAGCCTGCATCTCCTCCGGGTCCGAATGGCTGCTGAGTGCGACACATGGGATTCCCGCCGTGCGTTTATTCTCAGAAAGCGCGCCCAGAAATTCATCCAGGGTCAGATCTGGCAGGCTGGGGTCGAAGATGATCACGGATGGAGCTTCAATGCCCGCTATTTCAACCCCCTCCTGACCGGTAGCAGCCTGTAAGACCTCATAATCTTTGTTCTTCAACATCCGCGATAAAAAATCACGATTTGCTTCATCAGGGTCGATGAGAAGAACTTTAATCTGTTCCATGCCAGCCATCCTCGCTCAAAATTATCTTACATGCCTTGTGCGGTTTGCAAAAAGTTTCCGAAAATAAGGGGGCCAGCTAAGCCTGCCCCCTTATTTTCGGGTCATTCCCTTTCAAGTATGTAACTCTGACTTATTCGTCTCTTGCAGGCAGCCCAGTTACTACCCAAAATTTTCCATCGGCTTCTTCATCATTGTACAATACAACCAGCAACCCGGGGGTGGTTGGATCTGTTGCCAGTATAGCTTCCATCGTTATTTCTTGGATAGAGTATACATTAAAAGTCAGGACATCGAAATTGCTCATCATCAATTCGATCTGGTCGTCAGATTTCAGCGTTCTGAGTACGGCCTCTAACTGGAGACTCCAGGGCAGGGCCACCCAGCGTGATATTTCCGTACCGACCAGCCACTCCGCGCCATTCGGCGTCCACTCGCCCTGCTCGCTGACCCGCCCCTGGCCCAGGTTGAATTCCCAGCCTCCCGGCAAGGTCAGGCGCGTGGGGTGGACGATCTCGCTTATATCAACCTCAACTGTAGGTGTAGGAGCGGGGATCGAGATTGAGTTCGCAATTATGTATATCCCGGAAAAAAACAATACGCCAATGGTCACAACGCCAAAACCGATTAATAAAAATCTCTCTACCGGCCTTAGCTCGCGAATCGTCTGTCTTACTACTTCTCGAAGAGGGGCTCTTCGCTCTTCCGGTTCGGTTCTTGTCTCATCGTATTCCTCTAAGGCGACTTCCCGTACTGCCTCAAAGTCGACTTCATCCTCTGCCTTACTTTTTACAGGCAGCTTTGGAACCTTAACCTCTTCATCGACTTGTGGAACCTCTACCGCGCGCTCCTGCTCTTCTATTTCCTGTTGTATATCTTCATCAGGAACTATATCAGCCAGCGCTTCCAGGTCCGCGAAAAATTCCTGAACAGCTTTTTCTTCCTGTTTGTTGTTTTCTGCACGCTTTTTCTTTGGTTTTGGTTTCGGTTCTGGCTCTGATTCTGGCTTTACGGTCAATTTATCTAAAACTTCTTGCAAATCTTCTTGTAAGTCTTCCTGCACCTCTGGTTCAATTTCAAGTTGTACTTGTGGCTCGATTTCTTCAGTTTTTGGCTCGGAAGACATTCCCAGCAGCTGTCTGATACGATCAAAGAATCCCCTGGGTTGCTCAACTTCTTCTTCATCTTGCGCTAATGACCGGCGGACGTCAGCAAGCAGATCTTCCCTGGCTGATTCTGATTCCTCGACGACTTCCTTTTCCGCCTCATCCCGGACCTGATCCTGCTCCGGCTTACGAGGGGCGGTGTCATTCCCTTCAGGCTTCTTTTCTGGTTTTTCTTCTTTGGGAGTTTCCTGCCCAATTTGATCAAGGCGATCCTCAGGGAGATCTACAAATTCATCATCCCGTTGTTGATCATCTTGTTGATTGTTTGATTTCTTAGCCATAAAACTCACACATCTTAAGGGATAGCTGTCGGCAAGGTCGGTTGCGTAAAGATAAATGTAACGGGCACCACACCTTCGGCCGGAACGACAATCGATTCACTCCGGAAAAAATCTGGCAGGCTGACGGTCACTTCACTGCCAATTGGAAAATCTGACAATACCAGGATAGCCTGCCCATTCACAATGGTACCTTCGACTTCTGTACCAGCTACTGATTGCAATAAGACTGTTATGTTATTCAAGCGTTCAGAATCTTCGGCAATTCCATTCTGGTTGCTATCCAGAAAGGCTTCAACCTCAACATCTGCGTTTGATATCACAGGAATAGGAGAGGGTAATGGCGTACGCGTTGGCAAAAATTCGGGGGCAAACTGAGCAAGTACCTGACTGGAAGGCCTAAATCGGTAAAGTTCGAAACTCTGAAGATTTCCCCATACGCCGTCGACATATTCCACACCGCCAGCACAATCAATATTTTCCGACAGATTTTCCCAATCCAAAGGTACGCCCCCGGGGGTCTGATTTACAGCTCTTTCAAAACAACTGATACCGCTATGGTAGGAAAGCAGTGTAAATTTCCAGAAATCCGAATATGGGTCTTCAAGATCGTCAATGTAACCGGTAGATCGCTTTGCATCCGTGATTACCTTTACGGTTTCGCAGTTAGCCTTCAGCACTTGAGCGACAAAAGAAATACTTCGTTTGGCTACATTCAAATCCAGGCCATTTTCACAATCGGGGCAAATTGCATTTTGAGAATTGATGAAAGCGCCTCGGATCATGGCCTGATTTTCATCCGTCATTAACGAATACGGCATTGCACAGTCATCCAAAACAGTCGAACATACCTCCTGGTAAAGTGCAGGGTTTCTGCGAAGCAAAACATCCACACCCAGTTGATTGAGTTGTCCCAGGCCGACCTCGTCCACATAGAACCGTTGATTGCCAGGCCAAAATTGGGACTCGACCTCAATAAGTGTTTTTAGAACTTTAGGAGGTATGCCAATATCTCTGCTGGCAAGCCAGATGTACTCATCGTACTGATTCTGCCACTCGATCATGGCCTCCCTGGCTCGTTCCAGCCCACAACCAGTAGGCCAATCCAGGCCTATACTTAACCCGCCTGCAGGGCAACCCCCAACGTCAACAATTCCGTGGACAATTAATTGAGTAACAAGATAGTGTAAGGTTTTATTGGTATTCAGCAAATAAGGGAATTGGACAAACTCTGCCCATACTGGGTCCGTAAGGTCCTCAAACCTCCAGAACCGCAAACATGAATCTGTGAAGGATGCAAACTGGCTTACTGTATCGAGAAAAACAAAGTAGCCATCAGCACTGGACTCAACCCGCACTGTAGCAGAAACTTCCTCGCTCGTATTCCCCGTACTGGAGACCGCTCGAAATATGATAATCGAACTGGTTGGAACCGGCACAGCGCAGGGAGATCCTCGGCAAATAAAATCATTTGAATTTAGAGCGCCCCTGATTTCGATGGACGCATCCGGTACATCTTGAAATGCGGCCAGGATTACGTAAGGCTGGGCCAGCGGGCCTTCCGGCGCCTGGATAAACGCATATAGCTCAGACGGAGCGGGAGTGGGTACAATTGGTTGAACAACCTGCGTAACAGTTGAGGTGGCAACAGCAGCCACTGCAACTGTCGCTGTCTGTTCAACGATTGCGGCCTCTGTCCCGGCAGACGCTGGTGTTGCGACAGAAGGCGTATCCGTAGGCGCTACCAGGTTTCCGAAAGGCGCACAGGCTATGATCAATAGCAAGCCTGCTAAGCCATATACTAGCTTATTTCTTGAAGTCCGGCTCATCTATCACCAACATTCTATTTGTTATCTCCCAGCCGATTTGTTACGCGTTTCCATGCATCAGTAGGAGCAGCAGGGGGCAGATTCTTATGTACATCATGGGTAAGGATATAAGCCATATCTTCAATTTTGGTAGAAATTGTTAGGTCAGGGTTTTTCAATAGAAATGGCTCTCCAAAATTCACGGCACGAATGACCTCATCGGGTTCATAGGGAATAACAAAATCAACAGGGTGTGCCAGGACCTTTTCAATTTGAGTCTGTCTGATACCTGCAATAGAAGAATTGCTGTTTAGGAGCAGCTTGACTTTCTCTTGTGAAAATCCCAGTTTATCGTAGATATCCAATGTGCTCATCGCCGCCCGAAGCGAACTCATCTCTGGCGCCACCACGAGCACCAGTTCACTTGCGTAATTCAACATCTGGATCGTAATATCCGCAAAATCATGCGCCGTATCAATTACGATAAAATCATATTGCTTTGCCAATTTGGTTAGCACAAGCTGCCAGAACTCATCACTGAACGTATCCAGGGCAATCGGGGATCTGGGAGCAGCTATAAAGGAAAACTCGCCAGAATGTTTACTGGCAATTTCATTAATCAGATCGTCGTCGATGCTTTTCAACTCGATATCTGCAAAATCCTCCCAGGTATACCGAGGTTTTGAATTCAGCATCATTGCAACCTGGCCCGCAGACAATACAGCATCGATCAGCAATGTCTTCTTGGCCCAAATTTGACTGAATGCCAGCGCCAGATTAACTGCAATACTCGTTGTGCCAACTCCACCTCGCAAGCTGTGTACGGCCACGATCGTTGTGAGCTTTTCATCGCTCTTTTCCATATCACTTACAATCTTCATGGCCTTGCCCCGCCGCGCTAAAATCCGCATGCGGGCAACCAACTCCTCGGGCTGGAAGGGTTTTATAAGATAATCATCAGCACCCAGTTCAAAAGCTTTCAACTTATCCCCCAACTCATTTTTTGCGGTTATAACAATTAACGGAATATTGCTAAATTCCGAATCGCGTCTGAGACGTTCCAAAATATCATGTCCCGAAATATCTGGCAAGCGTAAATCAACAATGATAACATCTGGCTTTGTTGCTGAAATTTTGGCAAGGCCATCCTTCCCTGTCTTGCTGTATTCGAGCACATGCCCGGCATCTTTCATGGGTCGATTCAATAATTTATAATAAAAAGGCTCATCATCGATTAATAAAACTCGCATACTCGCTTCTCCAGTTCGAATTTATTTCGGTTTTTCCGCTAGCTCGTAAACTCAGACAGAATATGATTTGCCTCGTCTTGCAGCACCAGAATATGCATCTCCAGTTCTTCTAACGCTTCCTGAATCAAAACCGTATCTTCATCTTGACTTTTTTGATCTAATACTTGTGACAAATACGAAAGTTGTTTAGCCCCCATACTGGCCGAAATTCCTTTGAGGTTATGGGCGCCATCTGCAAGGGTCTTAAAGTCACCAGAATGAAAAGCTTCTCGAAGTCGCTTTATTCTATCAGGTAAATCCACAATAAACTCTTTCAAAAATTCTTTATAGACCTTAATATCCCTACCAAATCTAGGCAAGGCTTCTTTAACATTTAACACCATCGGAGCTTCTGGAGTTTCTTTGTCTTGCAAGTCCTTGGTTGAAGCCGGCAGTTCTGATTCATCAACAAAGGACTCAATTAATTGAAAAAGCACATCCGAATCGAAAGGTTTCGCAATACACGCATCCATACCAACACTTAAACATCTTTGTATTTCGTTGTCAAACAACATAGCAGTAAGAGCTACAATGGGAGTATGTTTTTCCCCTGCTTCCCATTCTCGTATTTTGCGCGAAGCATCGAACCCATCCATGAGCGGCATCTGTAAGTCCATGAGTACCATATCGTATGATTGGGACTTTACAAATTCAACCGCTTCGATGCCATTGGAAGCAGTGTCATAATTATAACCTTTTTCGGACAGCAAAACCCCCATCATCCGACGACTGAGATCATCATCATCTACCAATAATATTTTTGGCACTTTACCAGCCACTATTGCCTCAAAATATTTTCAACTAAAGGTTGTTCGAAAACAACTTGTGATCCAGCCGCATCCCAGCCACATCCAAAGCCTGCGAAAACGACGGTCGTAGTCCAGTGGCGCGGAATTCACCCACAATGCGACGATTTTCATTCACACCTGTAGATTGAAATTTAAATATATCAGTCATGGTGACAACGTCCCCTTCCATACCCACCACTTCTGAAATGTTAGTTATACGCCGCGAGCCATCTGGAAAACGGCTTAATTGTACGATCAAATTCAAAGCAGAAGCAATTTGTTTACGGATAGCTGTAAGCGGCATATCGAGCCCTGACATCATCGACATTGTCTCTAATCGAGAAATCGTGTCACGGGGCGTATTCGAGTGAACGGTTGTTAGAGAACCATCATGACCCGTATTCATAGCCTGGAGCATGTCAAGAGCCTCTCCACCACGCACTTCGCCTACCACAATACGATCTGGGCGCATTCTCAACGCATTGCGGACTAAATCGCGTATAGATACAGCCCCCTCACCTCGATAATCAGCGGGTTGTGCTTCCAACGTAACCACATGGGTTTGATGCAAACTCAATTCAGCGGAATCCTCGATGGTAACGATCCTCTCCCATTCGGGGATTTGATGCGTGAGTATATTTAGCAGGGTTGTTTTTCCAGAGCTTGTATTACCGGCAACGACAATATTCAAAGACGCTTGCACACAAATGGACAGGAACTCAGCAATTTGTGGTGTCAGCGACCCAAGATCAATCAACTCCTCGACTGTCAATTTATCCTTTAAAAATCGTCGTATCGTTATACAAGAACCGTTTGGAGATACGGGTGGAATTACAGCATTAACACGTGAGCCATCCGGAAGTCGCGAATCGATCAAAGGGTGTTTGCTAGTGATAAAGCGTCCCATAGGATTAATAATGTGGTTAATAGCAAACCGAACGTGTTCATTATTATCGAATTTCAAATCGGTAAGGATGAGTTCTCCATTACGCTCAATAAAAATTTGATCGGGTCCATTCACCATGATCTCACTGATCTGCGGATCATTAAAATATTCTTCAATAGGCCCAAAACTTGCTACATATGAAAAGAGTTCATCTGCCAAAGATTCTCGATCAGCCTTGGATAATTTCACACCATACTCATCAATAGATGCATCGATTATTTTTCGTAGCAAAAATTCATATCGCTCTCCCACAGGTGGTTCCATATCCACCTTGTCAAAAACGATACGGCGAATTTCGGAACGGTTGACATCTTCAAGCGACATCGTACGTGCCGTAGTAGTTGAATTCTTTCTAGGCATTCATCACCTCACAAAAAAGGTTGCGCATTATTTCTATTATTATTTTAATCGATAATAATGTTAAAAATTACGCAGTTCGCGAAAGGATACCGAAAATAAGGGGGGGGACGAACGCCCGCCCCCCCCTTATTTTCGGGCTACTCCCATTCAACTGCGTCCCTCCTAAATGTTTAGATATTAAAAGAGTACTTACTTTACTTACCCTCACTAGCTTTATGGTGGGCATACATGCAATATCGTATCTGTCACAGTGGCATGCAATGTGATTTTTTGAGACCCGATAAACGTTCCAACAAATGGCATGGAAATTGGGTAATCATAGATCACTTCAACTTTGACGTCGTCCCCCTCACAACCAGGTTCAGCTACCGTAACGATTACATCAACCAAAGATGTATCTGCCAGATTGACCGGATTCGAGGAGGCATTACGCACCCTGGTTTCAATCCCATCTTCATCATCTGGATTGATCGATCCATACAGAGCGCCCTCCTGAGCTGCATCCTGCATCGCGCTAAACGAAAAGTAGGCCATCGAAAAGTCCACTGCGCCGGCCAGCAGGATCAAGATCACAGTCAAACTGATCGCCAGTTCGACCAGGCTCTGTCCGCGCTCACCCCGCCGTAGTTCGGCGAAGTCACTGCGCGATCGGAGGATTTTTTTTAAGTGATCAACTGTCTTCATTTGGTCACCTCTTGTGCAAAAAAGCTGAGGCATACAGGCCTCAAGGTTGATTGTTATCACCAGTATACTGAAAAATATTTGTAATTGATTATAAATCAATAATTTCCATTCTGGTTACAGACTAAAAACATATCAAGTTATTGTAACGCACCGTTCAATTAAGGCAATAACGTTTTGGCTGGGGTTATGCTTAACTTATGAAAAGAACCTAAAGCTTATGGTTTCTTCATCGAGCCAATTCCAACTAGTGCCCCAACAACCTTAAGCTGTAGAGTATCCTGCTGATTTTTGAAGTACAAAATCAATTCTAACCCCATAATTTAATATGGCTGCGGTACTAGGTGTTGGACAAACTTGTGTTGATCGAACTGTACATGTTACCAGTGACAGGACCTAGCAACATCAAGATTACAATAACAATAATGACTACCAAAACAAGAATCAATGCATATTCGACAAGGCCCTGGCCCTTTTCTTTCGGTGCAAACAACATACACCTCACCTCCTTTTACGTTATAAAGTATCTGAAACATATATTCATGACGGTTAATCTATATATTGGATACGCAACATATTGTCCCCATATTCATTTTATCTTCACGGACAGTCATTATGGATAGCCCAGAAAACCACCGAATTCTAAAAAAGTACTGCTGGTGTTAGCCCACTGGCACGTACAAAACACCAACAGTTACGTTTAGTCCTGTTGTCTTCGGGTGAAAACTGAACTCACAGCAACAAATTACTACTATGGCTTTTTTGGCTTTTCAGGCTTTTCAGGTTTCTCTGGTTTGTCTGGTTTGTCTGGTTTGTTCTTGTCCGGCTTGTTGATATTGCCAGGATTGCCGTGTCCCGGTGCAGCAGGCGTCCCAGGAGTCTGGCCCAAATGCAGGCCATTATCGCTCTTAATTTTATCTGCAGCAATTTCAGCGCCAGGTGTGCCTGCGATGACCGAGGCTCCGTTCATCTCAGTGTTATCTACTGCTCCCGGGATCCCGGATGGGACTGTCTCAACGGGGGAGGTAGCCAATGCAGATGGGATAGAACTTGGAATTGCGGTGACAGTTCCGGGAGCGAGGGGAGTAGAAGCAGCCAAAGGCTGAGAGGACTGCTCTCGAGCTACAGGTTCATTATCCTGTAACATATCGGTGATCTGCTCGCGATATGCATACGCAGCCAGGAACATGGCAGTAACAATCGAAATTCCAACCAATGCCTGCAACAAGAAACTCGAGGTAGCGGGACCGCCACCAAGCGCTGCGCCTGATCCACCACTGCCTCCCTGCTGACCACCTTCTCCACCTTGACCTTTTCCGTCAATTTTTATATTAACAGCCTGCTTGAGGAAGGCGGCCTTTTTGGCAGCCATCAACTCAGATGGGTAATCTGGCGTTTCAGCTTTCAGTTTGGAAAGCAGATCAGTTATATGTTTAGTTTTCAATGGTTTCCTAGATGCCATCACTCACCTCCATTCTCACGGCCCAAAGCTTCACGAAGCTTGTTGATGCCGCGGTTTTGGAGGGCTTTTACAGCGTTTACATTTTTACCAACTATTTCAGCTGTCTCATTCAGGCTGAATTCTTCCTGGAATCTCAGTACAATCACGTTTCGTTGCTCTTCAGTCAACTCGCGTTCCATAGTTTTGGCAAGTTTTTCAAGCAACATTTTGTCCTCTGTCATTGATTGGACCGGTTTCGATTCTTGCCTAACGGTATCAGCCACATCGAGCGTTGTTACACGCGATCTTTCCCGAGATTGATCAACAACCAGGTGATAGGCAGTCTGGAAAAGATATGAGCGTAAATTCTTGCGCGGACCTTTACCTTCTTTAATTTTTTCTAACAGGCGAGCAAAAACATCTCCTGTAATTTGATCTGCTTCCTGGGATCCAATCCCTAACCGAAGCAGATACTTGAATATAGCCGGCGCAAATTCGTCAAAGACCGATGCAAGCGCATCTTGATCTAAGGATTTGACAGCCTTAAGCAGGTCAAATTCGTCCTTCATTGGTCCCCGGACTTATCCAGCCTACTAATACCATGACGGATGAACCTCAAGAAAGTTACTGACATAAACTCAAAATCATTTCGCTGGTTAGAATGGTGCCTACAGAATTATTCTATCCTTAATGGGCAGTTTTTACCAATAAATAAGATAGCTATTTCGTATCATTTCAGTTTCAGTCGACATATATCCTTCTCAATCTTGTTAACACTATTGTACATCTTCAAGTGACACACGAAAATATTATTTACATATAGGGTTCCAAAAAAATCATTAAATCCGCCTTGACACCTCTAAAACTCGCCTTATACTTGTTTTACATTCTCAGGACTTACGCACTTCGCGAAAAGATGCTGAAAATTAGGGGGCGAACTGCGCTTGTCCAACTTATTTTCAGATTTCTCCCAATACAAATTTCAACTTCTGAAAGTATCGGAGATTGCATGGATTTTAAAGGCAGGCAAGAACTCATTCGCCACTTCCCCGAGCTGCGTTCACCAGCTCGCAGCGCATGGATTGGGATTCTCGCAATCGGTATCTTTGGCTTGACAACGATATTTTTTGGTTATGTAAAAAACAATATCCCTGACTGGTCGCTTGATGGACAAGTTATTATCCTCACAATTGGTTTCTTGATTTTGCGCCTGTTCTTTTCCAACAAGAAAGCCTATATTTTCCGGTACGGGGAACTGGCATACCGCAACGCCTTTGTCCGTTTTGTTTTGCCCGGCCTGGCCCTTATCTTTGCTGTCGTAACACACATCGGATTCATGCCAGGGCCACCGCTTCCATCCACATGGTGGACATTCCTGCTACCCATCGCAGGCTGGTACTTTTTCCTGATCGGTATCGCAGTATGGATCCGATCCATCCTCGTTTTTGGGTTGGATAACCTGACAATGTTATATGTCTACTTTCCCAAGAAAAGTCGCAGGGTGGAAAATAGTATCTACAGCGTTCTGCGACACCCTGTTTACGCGGGAGTATTACGAATCAGTATCGGGTTGGCCTTATTAAATGGAAATGCCTTTTCAATCTTCTTCGGATTGCTGCTGATGCCTTTTGCGCTCACTGCCTGGGTGCGCCTGGTGGAAGAAATAGAATTGATCGAGCGCTTTGGTAGGGGTTACGTCGAGTACAGAAAAGCAACGCCTGCATTCTGGCCCAGGTTACGGAACCTGGGTAAATTTTATCAATTTGTATTGAAAGGTTAAAGTTTATTTTTTTCGCGCAACAACGTGATTGTCATCCGGCCAGATGACGGATTCTACGAGCCCACTCTCGCCCAGAAGTTTGGGTAACAAGGATACAAAAGCAGGGACATCATCGGAAGTATAAAAGCGAACTTGAGCACGATCCCCTGGCTGATTCTTCATTCCACCCGCAGCTAACAGACGTTTGGCCTGCTTCGCCACCGCCGGAGCCGGATCGATCACTCGTACCTTTTCCCCCACGATCTGTTCGATCAGCGGAATCACGAATGGATAATGGGTACAGCCCAATACAACGGTATCAATTCCCCGGTCCAGCATGGGGCGCAGGGCGTCATTCAGAATCGCGCGAGTCCTCTCTCCATCCAGCTTCCCATCTTCGATCTCAGCCACCAGCCCGGGACATGTATCCTGCAACACCTGCACGCCATTGGCAAAGCGCTCCAGCACGGACGCGTACAACTCGCCCTGGAAAGTGGCCGGAGTCGCCAGCACGCCCACGGTACCGCTGCGGGTGTGTTCCGCCGCAGGTTTTACCGCCGGTTCCATTCCCACGAAAGAGATATTCGGGAACCTGTCACGTAAGTAGTGCAATGCTGCCGCCGATGCCGTGTTGCATGCCACTACGATCAGCTTTGCATTCTGATCCAGTAAAAAGCGTGCGATCGCTTCCGAAAAATCCCTCACTTGTTCCAGTGGACGCGGCCCATACGGGACATGCCCCTGGTCACCAAGATAGATGACCGGCTCTTCGGGCATCAGTTCACGCATGGCGCGCAACACGGACAGCCCGCCCACGCCTGAGTCAAACACACCGATGGGTTGATTTTGGCTGGACATGCGGGGAATGATAAAGCGAAACGGAAGAATCGTAAAGAAAAAAGTGACCGTTGGCTAACAGTCACTTCTGTGTTTATTTTTCTCCGCTGCCTCCACGAAAGCTTTGAACAAATTCCTGGTCGACTTTTGGTCGGTCATCCATTCAGGATGCCATTGAACGGCCAGGCCAAAGGGGTGGTCGGACAGTTCCACCGCTTCAACCAGTCCATCAGGGGCGTAGCCGGTCACCCGCAGGGTAGGGGCAATATCTCTCAACCCTTGATGGTGCAGGCTGTTGACTCTCAAAATAGGCTCTCCCACTATTTCTGCTATCCGCGTTCCCTCCTCGAGCTTGACTTCATGTACCAGATGTGTGCGCATGGTCGTTGGATAGGTGTGATCAATCTCCGTTGTGTATTGCTCACCAAGATGCTCGTAGAGTGTCCCGCCCAGGCCAACGTTGACGGTCTGGATGCCGCGACAAATGCCCAGGAAAGGTTTGCCGTCATCAAGCACAGCGCGGAGCAGACATAATTCAATGGAATCGCGTAAAGGCTCGATATCATATATGCGCGGATGCTCATTGCCATTATAGTGCTCCGGGGCGATATCACCTCCGCCAGAGAACACGATGCCATCCAGTCGCTCATATAAAACGTTCCAGCCCTGCCCGGCCAACATAGATGGGATCAAGACCGGCACACCGCCAGCCTGCATAATAGCATGGATGTAAGCCTGGATAAGCATCACCGTTGGCAGGCCATCCGGATTTTTACCTTCAAGTGTTGTTATACCGATAACTGGTTCCATAAACTTCCTCGTGAAACAAGAAACCCTAAAGGTTGTGAAAACCTTTAGGGTTTGATCAGGGCTTGAATAATCTTAGTCGAATTTTTGCTTGAGGCGGGCGGATTTACCGGTACGCTCACGCATGAAGTACAACTGCGCCCGGCGGACCTTGGAATGGCGCTCGACGACAACTTTGTCAAGGCGCGGGGATCTCAGCAGGAAGGTGCGCTCGACACCGATACCGTTGCTGGCCACGCGGCGGACGGTGAAATTTGCATTGTTGCCGCTATTGCGCAGGCGGATGATCGTCCCTTTGAATTCCTGGATACGTTCACGATCGCCTTCTGTAATTTTGACGTGCACACTGACTATATCGCCAGAGCGCAGTTGAGGAATATTCTCGTTAATCGGAGCTTCTATGGCTCTTAAAATCTGGTCTGTCATTTCGTTCTTCCTTACTCAATGAAATTTATTCGTTTTGTAACGCGACGGCGGATTATAGCACGCATTTTCGCATTGTACAAGTTTATTTGAACATGGATTTCAAGAATACCTTCTCACCGCCAGCACCGCATTATGCCCGCCAAAGCCAAAAGCGTTGCTGATAACAAGATCCACGTTCTTCTCACGCGCCTGGTTGGGTACATAATCCAGATCACAATTCGGATCGGGAGTTTCATAGTGAATGGTCGGAGGCAGGATGCCCTCTCTCACAATCTGCACACACAAGACGGCCTCCAAAGCACCGGTTGCACCCATCATATGTCCAGTCATGGATTTTGTCGAGGAAACGGGAATCTTGTATGCCAGTTCGCCAAAAGCCGCCTTGATGGCCTTCGTCTCAGAGAGATCGTTCAGTTCTGTCGCAGTCCCATGCGCAGAGATATACCCGACCTCTTCCGGGTTGGCTTCCGCAGTCACCAGCGCCTGTCGGATAGCAGCCGCACCTCCAGCGCCATCCTCGTGCGGTGCTGTGACATGGAACGCATCCGCAGTCGAGCCGTATCCGGCGAGTTCAGCCAGGATATTCGCGCCGCGCGCTTTGGCATGTGACTCAGTTTCCAGCACCAGCACAGCAGCCCCTTCGCCCATCACCAGGCCATCCCTGTTCTTGTCGAAGGGTTGCGGAGTCATGGAGTAATCATCGTTTCGACGCGATGTTGCGCCCACACGGTCAAAGGCGGCCACACCCAGGGATGTGACAGTCGATTCTGATGCACCTGCCAGGCAGGCATCCAGCATCCCGGCCCGGAGCATCATCCAGGACATCCCGATCCCGTCCGCGCCGGAAGCGCAGGCAGATGCTACCGAAAAGCAAGGTCCTTTTATGCTATGGTCTATGGCCGCCAGACCGGCCGCACCATTTGCCATCAGCATCGGGATCAAGAAAGGACTGACTCTTCGCGGCCCTTCTGTGTGATTCGTGATAATCGCTTCTTGTAAGGATTTGAGCCCACCAATCGCCGAAGAGATGATCACGCCGATCCGGCCTGCATTCGCTTCTGTGATTTCCAATCCCGAATCTCTAAGCGCTTCCTGAACAGCAACCGTCGACATTTGCTCAAATCGATCGCGACGACGCACCTCCTTGGCTTCCATAAATTGTTCCGGCACAAAGTTCTTCAACTCACAAGCGATATGTACCTGTAAACCACTTGCATCAAACAGCGTAATCGGGCCAACACCTGATACGCCATCTGTTACATTCTTCCAGGTTTCGGAAACATCCATTCCCAGTGGATTGACAGTTCCCATCCCGGTGATGACGATCCGTTCCTGCATTCTTCCTCCTTGCAAATAGACACAATGAATTTATTACCAGACAAAATCAGTTGCTAGCTTTACTTGGTACTCTGTAGAACCCCGGACAAACCAACTCGTCACGCTACGTTGCAGTTCCGCCTCATTCGTCGTCCTCAACTGCTTCCTTTTCGTGGTGTGCGCTTCATTCCCCGGCTATTGGCCGGTAATCTCCCTCCACCCATTCTTCCACATCCGGGCCGACTTCCTTTTTCCAGACCGGGACAATCTCCTTCAAACGATCGATCCCATATCTTGCCGCCTCGAACACGCCCGTATCACGATGGGGGGCGGTGCAGGCGATCAAAACTGTCGGCGTTTTTGGATACAGTTTTCCAATACGCTGGACTATGGCAATCCCTTCCAAGGTCGGCCATTTCGCACGGATCTCATCGGCTACCTGTTTCATTTTGGCTTCTGCCATTGGCACATAAGCCTCATATTCCAAATAGGCAGTCTCATGCGGATCGCCACGTTTGGTTTCGCCGCGCACCATGCCGGTAAAGATGGCAGCCGCGCCCGTACTGGTGAGAGTGATTTTTGCCAGCAGGTCATCCAGGTCAATTTCGGATTCGGTGATGGAGTATATGGTTGGGGAGTCCATTATCCGCCACTCACCGGTGGAAACATAGCGACTTCAGCATCTGCCGGGAGGATGCTTTCATCGAATGCAAATTCACGGTTGACCGAGATGACAACAGTATCCATCGTTTCTTTCAAGCCGGGATAAGCCTCTACAACCAAATCCTTCAATTTTTGCACCGTTGTGTTTTC
>JBAVJG010000348.1:0-3223 GCA_049687655.1 Anaerolineales bacterium
TCGCGGGCTTTCAAAGCATTTTGTAATTGGTTATTAGGTATATTTTGACCGCGCTGGATGAGTTCTGTGAATTTGAGAGAGTAAAGGTGTTCGTATTTTTCGAACCAGCCTTTATGTACCTTTGCAGATTCAGCGGATATGATTACATCGTGCCGTTCCCGAATCTCTTGGAAATCGTTCATGACTGGGACACGGCGTAACGCGTACCCCTTGTCAAGCAGGGAATCGCAAATAGTACGGAAGCAGGCTAAAGCGTAGTCCGGTGCGGAGGCGAGATAGGGACCGGTGGGGATTCCAAGGACCAGTTTTCTGTCTAATGGGATTGAGTCATCCCAATCCATATATAAAGAGGGGGCAACAAGTTTTGCGGTGGAAATATCCGGTGTAAAAAATCCAATATGGTCCAGAGAAGGCGAAAGCGGAATGACACCATCACGGGAGATGCGTTCGTAGGTCGGCTTCACACCGACAACACCACAAAAGGCAGCAGGACGAATTATCGATCCGATGGTCTGTGTGCCAAGCGCAAGAGGGCAAAGGCCCGCGCCGACTGCCGCCGCCGAGCCGCTGCTCGAGCCGCCCGGGGTGTGTTCGGGGTTGTGAGGGTTGCGCGTGGGACCTGGCGTGAAGTAGGCAAATTCCGTTGTAGCGGTTTTGCCCACGATAAGCGCTCCTGCATTCTTGAGACTCGTAACACTTTCGGCCTCATTGCCTTGCAGTTCGTCTGACGGTAAACGGCTGCCAGCTTGTGTGACAAATCCATCTGCATGAAAAATATCTTTTACGCCAACCAGCATGCCAAAGAGAGTGGGGCGGTTTTTTGAATCAGGATAATGCGAGATCAGTTCTTCCGCTTCTTTGCCTATGCGCTCGAAACGATCATCCTCCGTGAGGAAGGCAAGTATAGAGGGTTCGCGTTTCTCAAAGAAAGATTCAATTTGAGAAACGTAATCACTCGTTGATACTTCACCTGCGCGAAATGAACGCGCCAGTTTGACTTGTTCCATAGTCTTCAGTCTTTAATTCTCCAAGCTTCAGTATCGGTGTGGTTTCCCTGGCCCGGAACGCTACCGTTCGTGCCGTGAGCGCGCCGGCCGTCCGCTCCGAGAGGGCGTCGGCCCGAACGGGGTGCGAGATGGCAGGACGGGCAATATGCAGCTCACAATCGCTCAGGGCTACTCAACCACTGTCATATCAATTACCGCATTACCGCATCTTCTCCGCGGCCAACTTCACCGCATCCACAATATGCTGGTATCCCGTACAACGACACAGGTTGCCGGATAGCGCGTGGCGGATTTCATCTTCTGTTGGGTCCGGGTTCTGTTCCAGGAAGGGAACAAGTGTCATCAATATCCCAGGTGTGCAGTAACCGCATTGCAGGCCGTGTGCTTCCCAGAAGGATTGTTGGATTGGATGCAAATTGTCCTTATCCTTAGCCAGGCCCTCAACGGTTGTAATGCTATGACCATCCGCTTGAACGGCAAACATCAAACACGATCTCGCAGACTCGCCATCGAACAGGATCGTGCAGGCTCCGCAAACACCATGTTCGCATCCCACATGTGTGCCAGTGAGTCCGAGTTCGTGGCGTAGGAAATCGCTGAGCAGCATGCGCGCTTCCACTTCGCGCGTGTATTCTTTTCCGTTGATCGTGATGGTCACAGGAAGCAATCGAGTCATTGCAGGCTTTCCTCCGCTCGTTCCAGCGCTTGCTTCAAGGCTTTCTTCGTCAACACATTTGCCAGGTGACTTTGAAACTCGGGTGAGGCGTGCACGTTACCAAAAGGAGTGATTTCATTTTCACTTGCGAACGCAGCTACAGATTCGATCAAGTTCTCATTCAATTTCTCACCCTCCAGGCTTGTGGCAGCTTCTTTTGCGTCCACTGGACCATCGCCAGCGTTTAAGTACACTACCTTCGCTCGTTTGCATTTCCCATTTTCATCCAACGTCACGAGCGTGGCGACACCCATCAAGGCGTAATCTCCCGCACGCGGCGAGACTTCCATGAACGACCAGCCTGTGTGTGGCGACATAAACGGCAATTCAATCTCGACCAGTATTTCATCGGGCGTTAGCGCCGTAGAGAACATGCCCACAAAAAAATCTTGCGCAGCGACCCAACGTTCGCCTGAAACGCCGCGCGCTTTTAGACGTGCATCGAGCGCCAGCATCAGGACAGGCAATTCCGCAGCAGGATCGGCATTGACCAGACTGCCTCCAATCGTGCCGCGGTTTCGGATTTGCGGATGCGCGATAAACGGTAAAGCTTCTGCCAAAAGTGGAGCCCGCTTTGCAATCAACGGATCAAATTCCAACTGTCTTTCGCGCGTCATCGCCCCAACGCGAAGTCTGGTGTCACCTTCATGGATGTAACTTATTTCCGGCACGCGGTTGATATCCACCAGCACAGAGGGTTGGACGATGCGAAAATTCATCGCCGGTACAAGGCTTTGACCACCCGCCAGGATTTTGGCCTCATCGCCATGCTCGCGCAATAAGTCCACCGCTTGTTCAAGCGAATCGGGGACAAAATATTCAAAGGGGGCAGGTTTCATTGCAAAGTCTCAAATTTTCTATATTGTGGGATAAAAATCCGGTTCACTTCGACTACGCCCAGTGCGGGCTCTCTCAGCTGATTCTTGCTTCCGCTTTCGAAGAACATCCACTACCTCCGCCATGATCGCCAACGCAATCTCCTCCGGAGTCTGGGCATTGATATCCAGGCCGATCGGTCCGTGCAAACGATCCAAAAGAGATTCGGTCAAACCTTCGAGTAACAATCGTTCGCGGCGTTTGGCCTGTGTCGTTTTACTCCCCAGCGCGCCAACGTAAAACGCAGGGCTGGATAAAGCAAACTTCAGTGCGGAATCATCCAATTTTGGATCGTGCGTGAGGGTCGCAATGGCTGTCGAGCGCGTGATATTGATTTGTCCAAATGCATCATCGGGCCAGGCCTGAATAAGTTGATCCACGTTAGGGAAACGTTCATTATTCCCCCAAGCCTTACGCGGGTCAATGAGGATCGTGCGATAGCCCAGCGTTTTCGCCAGTGCTGTAAGAGCCACAGCGATATGCACTCCACCAACTGCTATCAATGTCGGAGGTGGCAGGAGCGTCTCGAAAAATATTTCGATTTCATCGTTCAATTCAACGCGCTGTGATACTCCCTGAGAGATTATCTTTGATACAAGATCGTGAATCTGTCCATCCCAACCAT
>JBAVJG010000349.1:0-10803 GCA_049687655.1 Anaerolineales bacterium
ATCACCTGTATTGCAGCAACATCAGCCATCCGAAACCCAAAGTTATGTTGATGTATATACGCAACGGCCTCCTGGAAAACAGCATCCACAGTGGACACATCGCCTTGCGCAAGTAGCAGACGAGCGAGAAATACCTTGTGTGAAACAACGGTCTCAACGCTTTCTATCTGTTGCATGAGTTGCTGACATCTCCGCCCATGCTTTTGGGCGGCGTTAAGATCATTCCACTGATAGTGTAAACGAGCCAGACCAAGATGGGCTTCGCAGGCGATCGGTTGTGGCGGATCTCCTGCCAGCCGCAATACATGCTCATAAGACTTGGCTGCCAGAGATAACTGGTTTTCTGTTTCCTGGATCTGGCCGAGACTTGTTAAAGCTGCGATGAGGTAAATGGAATTCTCTAACGGCTCAGCAATGGATATGATTTCGTTAAAAGCCTGACTGGCTCTCAAACGGTCTCCCTGGGATTGATACGCATACCCCAACGTCCAATTGACGGCTGTCCGAAAAGGTAAATTTTCCGGGCGCAGATGGGCCAGTGCCCGCTGCGACTGACTAATGATGATGTCCAAATCGTTCCGACCAACAGCCATCGTGGCCCGCATGGCAGCTATCCGTCCGATAAGGTCCCGCATTTCGTCATCTGGTTCCGCTTTGGCAATGGCTGCCTCAGCCGCTTGCAGTTTCGGCTCGGCGGCGGAATTTTGGCCAACAAACAATAACACCGAAGCGTACGTTACCCAAAGTGAAGGACTGTCATCTAATATCGACTCGGGTAATGAAGTCAGCCAATTCAACACCTGAGACGCTGCGCCCCGAAAATGTAGTGGTGCCCCCTTTCCCTCGATCAGACGTGCAGCGCGCTCAACGTCATTGGCGGCCGCCGCGTGTTGAAACGCTTCAATTTCCAAACCATTGTCTTCAAACCATTTGCTGGCGCGAATGTGCAATTCTTCGACCTTTTCAATCCATCTTTCTCCCGTTGGTGGAACAGAGCCCTGCTGCAATCGCTGTCGCAGCAATTCGGAGAAGAGATGATGATAGCGGTACCAACGGCGCTCATCATCGAGCGGAACAACAAACAGATTACTACGCTCCAATTTTTCCAGCATCACTCTGCCGTCTTTCTGTCCGGTGACAGCATCGCACAGAGGCCCACATAATCCATCCAGAATAGAAGTTCTCAGAAGGAAACTGCGGACCCGTTCAGGTTGTATCTGCAAAACCTCTTCAACCAGATAATCCAGCACAAAGCGGTGGCTTCCGGTAAAAGCACGGATAAATCCGTCGGTATCTTCCTGCCCTTGAATGGAGAGTGCCGCCATTTGCAGACCGGCAATCCATCCCTCTGTGCGGGCTTCCAGCGCGGCAATCTGATCAAGTGACAGGGTCAGGTTTGTGGTTTGCTGGATAAACTGTGCCGCTTCGCCTTCCGTGAAACGCAAATCGTCAACGCGGAGTTCAATCAATTCCGCTCGCGCCCGCCGCCGTGCCATCGGGAAGCCAGGGTCACTGCGACTGGTTACGATCAGCGTCATGGGTGGCGGCATGTTTTCGATAATGAAATCCATTGCCTGGTCTATTTCAGCCGATTCGAGAACGTGGTAATCATCCAGAATAAGAAAAAACGGTGTGGAAACGGCCGCAACATCGTTTATAAAGGCATTCATCAAGTCTTTTACAGGCGGAGATTGGGGCGATTGGATCAGTTGCTCCAATGTACTCTGCTTTCCTGGCAGGACTTCCACTGCCGAAGCGAGATATCTGAAGAACTGTTGAGTACTATTATCGTCTCCGTCAAGCGAATACCAGCAGATCTGTGCGGTCTTGTTGGACTGGATTTGCTGGATCCATTGCGTGATCAGGGTCGTTTTTCCATACCCCGCCGGTGCAGAAATCAATATCAACTTCGCATGCGCCCCCGCATCCAAGCGCTCGAGCAGCCGTGGCCGGGACACTATCCCAGGGCGAGCAGGGGGGATGAAGAACTTGGTGGAGAGCAAGGGTAAAGTCATGCCGGTCATTATAGTGTACTAAATCAAACCTGTGGTGGCTACATTTGTTCATCCACCCTGGATTATTGGGAAAAACTGTATCATTTCCATACCTATCAAGATGAAGAAGTGGCAAGGCATAGTTTTTCGACCGATTTGGGTTTTTACCTACCGATACGAGTTCTAGGATCGCGGGTTTGTTAAAAGTTGCCCAATAATGGAAACCGCAGAGCGTAACTTTTTTTTACCCCTGTTTTCTCGCTAAAAATGGCTTTAAAACAAAAAAAACGATCAAAATGCTCGGTTTTTTCGTTCCAGCTTTGGCGGTCCCGACGGGATTTGAATCCGCGATCTTTCCAATATTTTAGCCTTCCAAGGAGGTTATGCCAGCACTAACTCAGTTGACAGTACAAGCCCAGGGGCGCAATTGTGTACTGACTTTCGTGAAAGTCGTTTTGCTGTTTATTTCATCTTTATGTAATTCGTTATCATGCCCAAAGGATGGTAGAAACCAGATTTACGGGTATAAATTTCGTAAAAGGAACGTAGACGGCACGTAGGCGGCAGAAACGTGCTGTATTTCGGGGGACCTTCTGATTTTTAGTGGCATGATCGTGTACAGGAACAGGAAAATTTTTCATAAATGATCATACTCCACTCTCAGCCTTCTACTCTGGGGAGTGTTTTTTATTGGGAAAAAGCATCCATTCTATATTCCAAAAAAATTAGACTTAATTCGGCAATAATATCCAGTTCTATTATAATGAGTCCATGCTCGATGACTTATTGCAAACTAAATTGTATGTTCCGCAATTACGGCAGCCTTTTATCTCTCGCCCTCATCTCATCGATAAGCTCAATCAGGGGCTGCATCGCAAGCTGACCCTCATCTCTGCTCCCGCTGGTTTTGGGAAAACGACATTAGTCAGTGAATGGATATCAGGTGGGGAACGGCCATCCGCCTGGTTGTCACTCGATGAAAATGATGCCGAACCCGTCCGCTTTCTCACCTATCTCGTAGCTGCCTTGCAGCGCGTTGCCCCGGAAATAGGCAAAGCCGTTTGGCCAGGTCTGCAATCCTCGCAGCCACCACCCACCGTATCTGTACTGACAAGCTTACTCAATGAAATTGCGGCCATCCCGCAAAACATCATCCTCGTGCTGGATGACTATCACCGGGTGGATTCAAAAAAGATCGACGATGCCCTCGCCTTCCTGCTGGAACATCTGCCGCCGTCGCTGCATCTTGTCATCACATCTCGTGAAGATCCGCAACTACCTCTAGCAGGGTTGCGGGCCCGAGGACAATTGACCGAACTGCGTGCTGCGGACTTGCGCTTCACGCCCGATGAAGCGGCCGCTTTTCTCAACCAGGTAATGGGTTTGCATCTCTCGTCCGCGGATGTCACTTCGTTGGAAACGCGCACCGAAGGTTGGATAGCCGGTCTCCAGTTGGCCGCTCTCGCTTTGCAAGGACAAGGTGCAACGCACGGTGAAGAAAACCGCTCCCAATTTATCAAGGCTTTCGCCGGTGACAATCGGTACATCGTCGATTACCTGATTGAAGAGGTTCTGCACCGTCAACCCGATCATATACGCAGCTTTTTGCTCCAGACTTCCCTTCTGGAACGGTTATACGGCCCGCTTTGTGATGCCGTCACCGGCCAGACCAACGGCAGCAGGCTATTGGAGACGCTGGAACGCAGCAATTTATTTGTCATCCCATTGGACGATAAACGCCACTGGTATCGCTACCATCATTTATTTGCCAGTGTCTTACAGACACATTTGCAGAAGCAGCAGCCCGATCAGGTGTCTATCCTGCATTTGCGCGCGAGTCAGTGGTGCGAGCAAAACGGATTGCCAGCCACGGCGATCCATCACGCTCTTGCTTCTGATGATCTCACACGTGCTGCCGATTTGATCGAGTTAGCCTGGCCGCCAATCTATAATGGCTTCCAACCTGCTCGCTGGCTAGGTTGGGTACATGCCTTGCCTGACGAGATTATCCAGACGAGGCCCGTTCTCAGCGCCGGATCTGCCTGGACGCTACTGGATAGCGGTGAACCGGAGGCCGCTGAGGCTCACTTGCGCGCTGCCGAAGGATGGTTGAGTGCTTCAGCAGATGAACAACCCGCCACGACTTCTGTAAAGGGCAATCAAAAGATGAGGGTGGTAAACAAGAAGGAATTCCAGTTGCTGCCGGCATCCATCGCCAGCGCCCGGGCGTATTTAGCCCTGATACTTGGCGACGTATCCACCACTGTGGAATACGCTCGGCAGGCGCTTGAACTCTTTCCCAAGGATGAGTATTACCAGCGTGGAATTGCCGAACAATTCTTGGGACTGGCTAATTGGACCAGCGGAGACCTGGAGGCGGCTTATCAGTCCATCTCTGACAGTGTGGCTAATTTGCGTCTGGCCGGTAATAGCTACTTTCAGATCGTTAGTATGGTCTTCCAGGCAAATATCAGGGTAGCCCAGGGTCGCCGACAGGAAGCGGCAGCTATCTACGAGCAGTCGTTGCAGCTTACGGCGGAACAGGTTGAGGTGGGGGGAGTGGCAGATCTGTATGTCGGGTTAGGCGAACTGTATCGCGAATCAGGTGATTTGGAAACAGCGGTTAAGTATCTGCTTTTGGGCAAAAAATTGAGCAAGCAAGCTATCCTGCCAGGCAGTGAGTCTCGCTGGCGCGCGGCGATGGCCCGGGTCAAGATAGCTGAGGGCGACCTGGACAGTGCACTGGATCTGCTCCACGAGGTGGATCGTTTGTACGATCCCTTTCCCGATTTGCGTCCTACTGCTGCGTTGCGAGCACAGGTCTGGGTAGCGCAAGGCCGGTTGGCTCCCGCCCTCGATTGGGCCGAAAAACGAGTTCTGGGTGTAGACGACGAGCTGAGCTATCTGCGCGAATTTGAATACCTTACCCTGGCTCGTATCCTTATTGCTCAATATCGGCAGGATCGGAAAGACGATGCATTGGACAGGGCAATCCGTTTGCTGTCGCGCCTCATGCGGGCAGCAGAAACAGGGGGGCGGGGACGAAGCCAGATCGAAATCCTGATTCTGCAAGCGCTCGTGTATCAGGAACAGGATGAAATGTCTCAAGCCCTCGCAGCGCTTCAAAACGCCCTGACACTTGCTGAACCGGAAGGGTACATACGTGTTTTTGCCGATGAAGGGCAGCCCATGCGACAATTGCTGGCAGCAAATCTGGCGCAAGGGGCTGCCCCGGTATTCATCTCCCGTTTGATGCAGGCAATCGATTCCCAGCCGGGTGAGGCTTCTCCTCCGCCTGATCCGAACCAATTGTTAATCGATCCGCTGAGCGATCGTGAACTTGAAGTGCTCGGTCTGATGGCAAACGGTTTCTCGAATCAGGCAATTGCCGATGAATTGGTCATTGCGCTCAGTACCGTAAAAAAGCATGTCAATAATATCTTTGGCAAATTGCACGTGACCAGCCGCACACAGGCTGTGAATCGCGTCCGCGATTTGAACATTTTATAACCCCCACCCCTTTCTCCGCTGAAAATACACCCCTAAATAGAACTTTCGTACGCCGACAAGTTTCTTCCCCTTTTATATACTACAGCTAAACACAGACGGGCGCATCACTTGATGGGTAACACAAGCGATTATAGCCCCATAGTTAAAAACAAACACACGGTCAAAAGAAAGGAAAATCATGTTTTACAGTACATTATTCTATTTAGCGTTTCTTAGCCAGATTATTGTGATCTCATTTTATTTACCAAGAAAGTTAATCAAATTCGCCAGGAGGGTTTCGTCCCTTGCTATGAAGAGCAGCCAGTTTGATTCACAGAATGAAATTCGCAAGAAATTAGACAGCTATTCAAGACTGAACAATGTAATGATTGGAATTGGCTTGATTCTGTTATTGCTTTTTGTTCTTTTTGATCTATCTGAATCCATAACGGCCGTTCTGGCATCAATCGGCGTCTATTTTTTACTGCAGCTATCCCCCCTGGCCATTTCCGGCGTTTCGCAACTTATTTCGGACCTGAAGGCAGCCCGCTCCCAAGACGGTGAACACCAGAAAGCGCTGCCTGATTCAGGCAGGCTGCTTGACTACGTTTCGCCGCTGCAACTTGGGGTAGCAGTTGGTTTGAGTTTGATCTGGTTGGTGATCAAACTGCCTGAATGGAACGGCGAAACGAATACCCAACTCCTAAATATCGGGATTTTTGCGGGTGGTCACTTGTTTGTTGCTGCGCTGGTGGCTCGAAACCTGCGCATGTTGAAGCATGGTGACGCTGGTCAAAATGAAGGTAACAAAGGTGTTGAAGACCCCCGGCTGGCGATACCGCTGTTGATTTATATCAGTATTGGCCTCAGTATTTATTCGCTGGCAAAGCAGTTTCTGCTCGATTTGGACCTGCACCAGATACGACCCATTATGATGAGTTTCGCTTTACTGCTGCTGGCCACGCTGGCGTTTGACAGGCTGATTCGCGATTTGTGGCAGCGGTCTGCTTCTTCCTCCGCAGACACTCCGCTTCAAAGCTAACAGGCTTATTTCCAGCCCAAAATCGATGGTGGTGCCAGTCACCACCATCGAAAAGGGAGATTATCAGATGTGGAAAGTAACGGCCGTATTTTTGCGAATCGTCATCGTGCTTGGCGCTGTCTTGCTGGGGCTGGAACTCGCCAGACAGGCCTATTTTTATCCGAGCATTCCCGCGCCGGATTACCCATCGCCGGCCGACCGGGCCGAGTCGTGGCAGCAGGATTTGGATTATCTGCGGACGTATGTGGCGTTGAATCGGCCGTATACGGATGAAGCGCGGACTGAAGCGCTGGCGCTGATCGGCGACATGTCGGCCAACATCGACAACCTGAGTGACGCCGAGTTGAAGCTGGGCATCGCCCAGGCGGTGACCCTTTCCCAAAACGGACATTCCTTCGCCCGCCTCTCCGACCTGACGCTGAGCGAAGGGCGGATTCCGCTGATGGGGCGTATGTTTGACGATGGTTATTATTTTTTGTGGGCAACGCCGCCTTACCGCCACCTGCTTGGCGCACAGCTTGTATCCATTGATGGTCACCCCATCGAACAGGTAATACAGGCGTTCAGACCTTATAGCGGAGCCAAAGAAAGTTTCTTCAGGATGTATGTTGGCTGGTATCTGGAAACGCCATCGCTGGTTCATGCGGTAGGGTACGCGGAAAGCCCCACTGATTACACACTAGGCGTGCGTCTTATGGACAGCGATACGATTAGCCCGGTTGAACTCTCTGTTGATGACGCCAGCGCAATTCCACCCGTTGTTTCCCCTGCGGAGATCATGACACCGGCCAACATTCCTCAATGGCATGGACTGCCTTCACAGGTCACACCCATGCCCTTTTTCTTGCAAGAATGGGACAAGCCTTTTCATTATCAGGTTATTGAATCTATCAATGGCTTTTATATACGATACGGCGCAAATGATGATGTCGGGGAACACAGCATTGCATCCTTTAACAAAGCGGTAAAGGATGAGTTATCTCAGAACTCGTATTCGGTGCTAATCCTTGACCAGCGCAGCAACGGTGGCGGTGATTACACCCGCACACATAACCTGATGACCAGCTTGCCAAAATTGGTGGGGGAACAAACACCGATTTACGTAATCACGGGCCCATTAACTTTCTCAGCAGGGATTTCGAGCGTGGCTTTCCTGAAGGCAAGTGGTGGCGATCAGGTCACGATTATCGGCACCGAGATAGGCGACCATGAACGGATGTGGGGCGAAACGTCCCTGCTGACATTACCCAATTCACAGCTTACCATGCAATTCGCCACCGGCCTGCACGATTACGCCGATGGCTGTTATGAGTTCCCGAATTGTTACTGGTTGGATTTCTTCCATAACGTATCCGTGGGGTCATTGTCTCCAGAAATTACCATCCCCTTCACATTCGATGAATACGTATCAGGCCAGGACGCTGCTATCAATTTCATTCTTGAAACACATAGGGATAACCAGTTTTCTATAGAACCTTCGGCTCAAAAATACACCCTTGAATAGAACTTTAGGCTGCTGACGGATACACCTTAAGCCCATAGAATGAATGCCAATACAGAACAGAACTTTACATTGCGATTAGCAAAGCAGTTCGACACCAGAAAGTCAAGTGCAGAATGATGTCAGATAAACAAACCATGACCTATCAAATCAGGATCGAGGGACATCTCAGCCCATTGTGGGAAGTAGCGTTCGAAGGTCTGCGCATCACCCTAAAGGATAACGGCGAGACGCACCTGACAGGGCCGGTCGTCGATCAAGCTGCGCTGCACGGGTTGCTCAGAAAAGTACGTGATTTGGGGCTGCCTCTTATTTCGGTCGTTCGACTGGAATCTAATCAAGTTGAGTAATCAGTTAAAAAGTTAAAGGAGAAAAAATGAAAACTTTTGGAAAGATTGGCTTATTTTTTGTAATCGCTTTTGTGTTCACGATTCTTTTGGCTATTGTGCAGCAATTCCTCGGCATGGATACCACTCAAGTTTCGCTACCGCAGCTTGGACCGGGGATTGCAGCCCTTGTGATGCTCAGGCTGTTTAGAAAGGATCAGGTGAAATTAACAGTGACATTGAAAGGGATACATCCCCTGAAATATCTTGCGGCGCTGGGGATTCCTCTGGCCGTTCCAGTGATTCTTTTCTTCATTTATAACCAATTTGTTACTCCTATCAATATTCCGTCTCTTGATAGCACGTCATTCATGATTATGCTGGGCGGTATTTTTCTAGGCGCGTTTGGTGAAGAGTTGGGGTGGCGCGGTTACGCACAAAACCTGCTGGAGAGAGAGCACAATAGCGTTGTGGCATTTCTGGTGATCGGGGTTATCTGGGGGGTATGGCACATCGGTAACTTCCAAAATGGCCCGATTTTCATGCTGTTCTTTGTGTTCTCCACAATTGGCTATTCTGCGGTAATGGGCTGGCTGCTTCAGGGCACGAATTACAACGTAGCGCTGGCTACCCTGTTTCATTTCGCCGTGAATGTGGGGTTCTTTATTCTCCAAGATGCACGCACTGATTATCGAATCTCTGTTCTGAATGGACTGGTTTGGATAGGCGCAACCGTCATTTTTGTCGTTCGCAATAAAATGTCTGCAAACAAGCAGCAAGTTCTTTCCAGCGAACCTCGTTCAAGCTCAACCATGTCCGGCGTTTAGGCAAACAGTCTATAGAACAAGGAGCAAATCGTATGTTCATGACAACTCTCTTCCCCATTTTCCTAATCGTGGCAACCCTGCTTTGTGCGCTGGTAGCTGGTCTGCTGTTTGCCTTTGCCATTGTGACGATGCCAGGCATCAAGAAACTGAACGATAGCGAGTTTATCCGCGCTTTTCAAGTGATGGATGGCGTGATCCAAAATAATCAGCCCATTTTCATGCTGGTCTGGATTGGGTCTGCTCTAACCTTGCTGCTGGCGGCCGTGCTCGGTTTTGGTCAATTGGACCTGGCAAGAAAAGGCATCCTGCTCACCGCTGCGCTGCTCTACATCATTGGCGTTCAACTACCGACCGGCATGATAAATGTGCCGCTTAACAACCAGTTACAAACGCTGGATACAGGGAAGATGGACGCATCCGCTCAGGCAGCAGCACGCCTCGACTTTGAGCCGCGCTGGAATCAGTGGAACAGGATTCGAACGGTCGTAGCCACGCTGGTAACTGCTCTGTTGGCCCTGCTACTTTTCTTACTCTAAGAGCATGGTGCACCGTTTCCGTGATTTTTTCGGGACAGATGTCTGCCTAATTGCGATAAAACAATACCCCTAAACAATACTTTCGTAGCTAGATGGCAATACTGATTGACTGGTATCTTATCCGTACATCGAACAAGTGACATCGTTGTTCAACCACAATAATAAGGAAAAAGCCCTTGAAACAAGAATCAATTCATCCTCCCAACAGTAATACATTCAGTGTTTCTTTCCAGCAAAAAAGCGCCGGACTGTCGCTGGTCATTACCAGCAGCGCTGCCCTGTACTTTATTGTCCGGGTATTGCCCATGCGGTCCGCAGCCCTGACCACGGGCACCCTCCCTGCCGGGTATGGCAGCCTGGTGCTCATTACACTGGCCTTGATCATTATTGCTCAGATTGTGCTGCAAACAGTGTTGGCCATTGGCGCTGGCTCGGCTGAAACTGCCACCGCCGCTGAGCAGATAGCAGCCCTCAAGGCTAGAGGCAACGCATACTTTGTACTGGTCGCGGGCATGGTAGCAGCTATTGCTTCTATTTTTGTAGAAACCCTGACACTCTTTGATACAGCTAACCTGGCTATTCTGGACCTGGCTTTGGCAGAAATTGTGCTGCTTGCGTCCCAGTTGCTGTATGGACGGCAGTAAAAAATTTTATTGCTCTATCAAATCAAAATGATAGGCGAAAGGAAATTACAAATGAAAAAAATAATAAATGCTGATCTGGCTGGAAAAATCCTACTGAGCGCGTTTGGATTACTGCTCGTTTTACATATTTTGATTATTGTCCAGATTGTCCCTGCGGATTTCGTTTGGGGCGGTCAAATCAAGGCCGACGGATCTAATCTGATGCAGTTGGAAATTGTGGCGATCACATTGACCCTGTTTTTTGCTGGCATTGTTGCCGCAAAAATCAAATCGCTGCAAGCTAACAAATCAAATAAGCTTATCACGATTGGTATGTGGGTGGTGTTTGCATATTTGGTTTTGAACACATTGGGAAATTTTGCTTCCGGCGTGCGTGCAGAAACCTGGTTTTTGGGTCCACTAACCATTGTGATGGCCCTGTGTGCCTTCAGATTGGGAATTGAG
>JBAVJG010000350.1:0-1825 GCA_049687655.1 Anaerolineales bacterium
TCAAACTTGTCGATTTCAAGGTAAATCTTTTTTCAAGTTCCTGTTTTCAGAGGAAATAGACCTTGATAAGTTTGAAGCACGTAAGCGTAGATAGCGCGCATAGCTAAACTATCGCCATCGCTCAACCACCGCTGGCGGGTTTTGCCTGTGCGATTACAACGCACTCGTCAATTCAGGATTGATTCCCACCTTATCCTTGAAAAACGCCTGCATGGACTCGATATCGGCTTCCATATCATCGGTCGGCATAAATGTTGGGCCGATGCCGCAGGTCATTGTATGGGTATCCACGTAACCGGTTACAACCGGGATGTCCGCCTGTTTGGCGATGTGATAAAAGCCCATTTTCCATTCGCCCACTTTTCCCCGCGTTCCTTCGGGGGTGATGACAATTTGAAAACGGTCAGCCTCTTGAATGGCCTGCACCGTTTGTTCCACCAGCCCGTGTGGCATGGAACGGTCCACAAGCACGCCGCCGCACCAGCGGAAGAACCAGCCGTAAGGCGGGTAGAACAATTCCTTTTTGCCCATATAACGCAAATCCCCCTTCAAAATAAAAGCCAGCGCCAGGAACATGACAAAGTCCCAGTTGGATGTGTGCGGAGCGCCGATGATCACAAATTTAGGGATGTCAGGCAGTTGTCCCACCACATGCCAGCCCCCATTTCGCAAATATAGTTTGGAAAGAGAGCGAAAGAATGGAGTAATAAGCGGGGTGTTGAAAATTGTTCTTTTCATTCAGAAAAATTTCCTCCCTGAAAACTCATTTTTTCTCGATGTAGCGAACGCCTTCCAAATCTTTGAAGTGTTCATCTTGTGTCCAGAGAGTTGCATTGAAACTGCGGGCTGTAGCAAGGATGATGCTATCTGCCATGGCGAGTTTGATTTCCAAGGATATTTGTGCAGCTCGCATCGCAATATTACGATCTAAAACCTTAAAAGTTCCCAAAGACATTTGGCCAATGGTTTTCAATGCTTTATCATCGCCGAGCACCAAAAGCACGCGTTTGAAAACCTCGTATAAGCATATTGTAGGGACAATTAAATTTTCAGTATCTTGAATAGGTGATGCAAATAAGTCTGTATTAGGACCGTTTATGAAATATTCAATCCACCCCGATGAGTCGACTACATTCATTATCGTTCCTCATCTGTTTCTTCGCGAATTCCTTCACTGCTAATTCCCTTCAGCGATCCTCGCGCCTTTTCAATGGGTTCGACAATAACAACCCTTAACGTATTGTTGTAAGGGATGAACATGATTTTCTGTCCTGGTTGTAAGTTGAACTGATCCCGTATTTCGCGCGGGATGACAACCTGATATTTGGATGAAATAGTCACAGTTTCCATCGCTTTACTTCTCCTTATCGATAAAGAATAGTAAAGCGATTATAGCATGTTTCAAAAGAAACCCGCTCTAATTCTTGTGCTGTGTGGTTTAATTGCTCCATGCCCCTCAAAGCATCGCTCCGCCGTCTCGTCTATCAAACCGAAAAACTGGCCCAGCACGCCCGTTTTGTGTCCCTGCCAGCGCCTGAGAACGGCTGGCCGGTCTTGCTCGGAATCTCCTTCCCCAAGAGCGGCACGCACCTGCTCGACCAGATCCTGCTCGGCTTCAGCCGTGCGGCGCCTTTCTCCCGCCGCCTGCATTCCTTTTATGCCGAATACGAAGGCGAAAGTGGCCGCAAACGCCCTCCAGAACAGGCCCTGCGCTGGCTTGAAGCCCTCCAAACGGGCGATATTGCCTCTGCACACCTGTTTGCCCGCCCTGAAGCCGTAGAGCGCGTTACCGCATCCCCGAAAGGGGGATCGTCCTCATTTGTGC